>NZ_JAAAYH010000297.1:0-11454 GCF_018035285.1 Streptomyces sp. MK37H
CGGGAGTTGGGTGCGGGTGGGGTGTCGGGTTCGGTGCGGGAGGTGGTGTTCGGGGGTGGGGAGTTGCTGGAGCGGACGGTGTTTGCTCAGGCGGGGTTGTTCGCGCTGGAGACGGCGTTGTTCCGGTTGGTGGAGTCGTGGGGTGTGGTGCCGGATGTGGTGGGTGGGCATTCGGTGGGTGAGGTGACGGCGGCGCATGTGGCGGGGGTGTTGTCGTTGGAGGATGCGGCGGTGTTGGTGGCGGCGCGGGGCCGGTTGATGGAGGCGTTGCCGGAGGGTGGCGTGATGGTGGCGGTGGGTGCGGGTGAGGAGCAGGTGCGTTCGTTGCTGGTGGCGGGGGTGGATATCGCGGCGGTGAATGGTCCTGCGGCGGTGGTGCTCTCGGGGGATGAGGGGCCGGTGCTGCGGGTGGCGGAGGAGCTGTCGGAGCGGGGGTGCCGGACGAGGCGTCTGGCGGTCTCGCACGCGTTCCACTCCGCCCGGATGGAACCGATGCTGCAGGAGTTCCAGGAAGCGATCGCCGATCTGTCCTTCACCGCACCGCTGATCCCCCTGGTCTCCAACGTGACCGGCCGGCTGGCGGACACGGAGGTGGTGTGTTCGCCGGAGTACTGGGTGGAGCACGTGCGTGCCGCTGTGCGCTTCGCCGACGGGGTGCTTGCGCTTGCCGACCACGGCGTGAGCACCTATCTCGAACTGGCGCCGGATGCCGTGCTGTCCGCGATGGTCGGGGACTGTCTGCCGGAAGAGCCGGCCGAACAGCCCGTGGTGGTGCCGTCGCTGCGGCGGGAGGGCAACGAACCCCGCGCGCTGATGTCCGCCGTCGCTCAACTGCACGTGGCAGGCGTACACATCGACTTCAGTGCACTGTTCGGCAGCGCCGTTCCGCCCACCCACCTCCCCGATCTGCCCACGTACGCCTTCCAGCGGGCCCACTACTGGCTCCATGACACCCGGCCCGCCTCGCACCAGAGCCCCGCCGGTGTCCCCAGCAACACTGACGCCATCGACGCCCGGTTCTGGGCCGCGGTCGAACGCGGCGACCTCGGCTCGGTGGCCGAGGCGCTGGACCTTGCCGACGGCGATGAGAACCGTGCCGCGCTGGACGCCATGGGCGGTGCGCTGGGCGTGCTGTCGGACTGGCGGCGCAAGCGCGGTGAGAAGTCCGCGGCGGACCGGCTGCGCTATCAGGCCACCTGGAAGCCACTCCCCGGCGCCACCTCCGGCGTACCCACCGGCACCTGGCTGGTCGTCCTGCCGTACGGCTGCCGGGACGACGAGTACGCGGCCCAGGTGGCCCCGATGCTGAACCGCCAGGGCCTGCGCACCACGACCCTGCGGCTCGACGGACCGGAATCACCCGACCGCGCCGCCTTCACCGAGATCCTGCGCGGCACGCTCGCGGACCACGACGACATCAGCGGTGTACTGTCCCTGCTCGCTCTCGACCAGCGTGTACGTCCCGGCTCCGCGACACTCACCGAGGGAGCCGCGGCCACGTTGGCGCTGGTCCAGGCCCTCGGCGACCTGGGCTCGGCAGGTTCAGCGGGCTCGGGGCATCGCCTCTACTGCGCCACTCAAGGCGCGGTGACCGTCGGCGCGGCGGACCGGCTCAGCGCTCCGGAACAGGCGGCGGTGTGGGGGCTCGGTCTGGCCGTGGCGCTGGAGCAGCCGGACCGATGGGGGGCGCTGGTGGACCTCCCGGACGTGTTCGACGACCGGGCCGCCCGGGCCCTGCTCGCCGCGTTGGCCGATCCGGGCGATGAGGACCAGCTCGCGATCCGCGCCACGGGCGCGTTCGTACGCAGGTTGAGCCACCATCCCCTGCCCGACGGCGTGGCGAAGCCGGAGTGGCGGCCGCGTGGCACCGTCCTGGTCACCGGCGGTACGGAGGGTCTCGGCAGGCATGCCGCGCGCTGGCTGGCCGGTGCCGGTGCCGAGCACCTGGTGCTGACCGTCGGCTCGGATCCGGAGGCGCCGCATGTGGTGGCCCTGCGGGATGAGCTGAGCGGCCTGGGCGCGAAGGTGACGGTGTGCCCGACGGACCTCACCGACCGGGACGCGGTGGAGCGGCTGCTCACCGGCCCCGCCGCGTATCCCGAGCTCTCCGGTGTCGTTCACACCGCCGACCTGGCACGGATCGCCCAGACCGATGCCACCAGCGCTGATGAACTGGCGGAGACGCTGGCGGCCAAGGTCGACGGTCTACTGCATCTCGACACGCTCCTCGCCGATCGGGAATTGGATCTGTTCGTGGTCTTCTCATCGGTCGCCAGCGTCTGGGGCGGTGGTGGCCAGGGGCTGATCGGCGCGGCCAACGCCCAGCTCGACGCCCTGATCGAGCGGCGCCGCGCCAGGGGGCTGGTGGCCACTTCGGTGGCCTGGGGTGTGATCGACGGCTTCGGTGTGGCCGCCGACGCCACGGCCCAGGAGCAGCTGCGCCGCCGTGGTGTGCTGCCCATGGCGCCCGAGGCGGCCATGGCGGCCCTGACGCACGCCGTCCGGCATGACGACACGCTTGTGGCCGTGGTGGACATCGACTGGTCGGCGTTCGTCCCGGCGTTCACCTCGCTGCGGCCCAGCCCGCTGATCGGTGATCTGCCGGGTGTTCAGGAGATCGTCGACAGCCTTCGTACGGACGACGCCACCGACGAGTCCGCCTCGGAATTCCTGCGCGAACTGGCCGCGGGCTCCGACGCCGAGCGGGAACGCGCCCTGATGAAGGCGGTGCGCGAGAACGCGGCCATCGCGCTGGGCCACAACGGTGTCGAGGCCGTCAAACCGCAGCGCGCCTTCCAGGAGATGGGATTCGACTCCCTCGCGGCGGTGAACCTGCGCAACACCCTCGGCGCCGCCCTGGGCACAAGGCTGCCGGCCACCCTCGTCTTCGACTACCCCACGCCCGCCGCGCTGGTGGAGTATCTGCGCACCGAGCTCCTGGGCGACCAGGGCGACGACGAGGCCACCGAGGCCGATGAGGAGGAGATCCGCCGCGTACTGGCCGCCGTGCCGTTCAGCCGGTTCCGTGAGGCCGGAGTGCTCGAAGCGCTGCGGTCGCTGGCCAGGACCGAAGCGGCCGCACAGGACGGCGGCCGGCCGTCCGCTGATGAGGAGCTCGACCTGATCGATGGAATGGATATCGCCGGACTGGTCCAACGGGCTTTCGACGGAACCCAGTTGTGAACGCACTCGACGCGGTGGGAGGCAGCCATGAGCAGCAGCCAGAGCGAACAGATCGTCGAAGCCCTGCGCGCCTCGCTGAAGGACAACGCCCGGCTGAAGCACGAGTACGACAAGGCGGTCGCGGCCACCTCCGCCCCCATCGCCATCGTCGGGATGGCCTGCCGGCTGCCGGGCGGCGTGAGTACACCGGAAGACCTGTGGGAGCTGGTGTCCACCGGCGGTGACGGCATCTCCGGCTTTCCGGTGAACCGCGGCTGGGACCTGGACAACCTCTTCCACCCCGATCCCGACCACCCCGGCACCAGCTATGCCACGGAAGGGGGTTTCCTGCACGACGCCGGTGAGTTCGACGCGGGCTTCTTCGGCATCTCGCCCCGGGAGGCCGTGGCGATGGACCCCCAGCAGCGGATCATGCTGGAGCTGTCCTGGGAGGTGTTCGAGCGCGCCGGGATCGACCCGACCAGCAAGCGGGGCAAGGACGTCGGCGTCTACTCCGGTATCGCTTTCCACGACTACGGCACCGGTCTCGCCGAGGTCCCCGAAGGGCTGGAGGGCTTCATCCTCACCGGTGGCGCGGGAAGTGTGCTGTCCGGGCGGGTCTCCTACGCACTCGGCCTCGAAGGCCCCGCCGTGACGATCGACACGGCGTGCTCCTCGTCGCTGGTGGCGCTGCATCTGGCGGTGCAGGCACTGCGGGCGGGTGAGTGCTCGATGGCGCTGGCCGGTGGCGTCACCGTGATGGCGGCCTCCGACGCCTTCGTGGGCTTCTCCCGCCAGCGCGGACTGGCCCCCGACGGCCGGTGCAAGGCATTCGCGGCCTCGGCGGACGGCACCGGGTTCTCCGAGGGCGCCGGTGTGCTTCTGCTGGAGCGCCTGTCCGACGCCGTCGACGCGGGACACCCGGTACTGGCGGTGGTACGCGGCTCGGCGGTGAACCAGGACGGCGCCTCCAACGGCCTGACCGCGCCCAACGGCCCCTCACAGCGGCGTGTCATCCGCCGGGCGCTGAGCAGCGCACGGCTGTCGGGCGCCGATGTGGACGTGGTGGAGGCACACGGCACGGGTACGGCGCTGGGCGACCCCATCGAGGCGCAGGCCCTGCTGGCCACGTACGGGCGCGACCGCGACCGCCCGCTGTGGCTGGGGTCGGTGAAGTCCAACATCGGTCACACCCAGGCCGCCGCCGGTGCGGCCGGTGTCATCAAGATGGTGATGGCGCTGCGGCATGGCGTACTGCCGAGGACGCTGCATGTGGACGCGCCCACGCCCCAGGTGGACTGGTCGGCCGGTGCCGTTGAGCTCCTGACCAGCGAACAGCCGTGGCCGGAGACGGGACGGCCGCGCCGGGCCGCCGTATCGGGCTTCGGCATCAGCGGCACCAACGCCCATGTGATCCTCGAAGAGGCCCCTGCCCCTCAGCCCACTGAACCCGGCCCGGCGACCGGCTCGACCGACGCATCGGGCGCGGCCACCGCATCCGGCTCGACCGCGGAAACCAGCACCGCCGCCACCGAACCGGCGCCGTCGTCACCACCGGTCCTGGATGACGCCCCGGTGCTCCACGACGCCCCGGTCCCGCTTCTGGTGTCCGGGCGGGGCGAGTCGGGGCTGCGCGCGCAGGCCCAGCGCCTGCTGTCGTTCCTGGACGAACGCCCCGACGTGGCCCTGCCGGACCTCGGCTGGTCGCTGGCATCCGGGCGCGCGGCGCTGGAGCAACGCGGCGTGGTGCTGGCCACCGACCGGGACGCCGCGCTGCGCGGCCTGACCGCATTGGCCCAGAACACCCCCGCCCCCGATGTGATCCGTGGCACCACCCCGGCCACCGGGCACATCGCCTTCGTCTTCCCCGGCCAGGGCTCGCAGTGGCAGGGCATGGCGGCCGAACTGCTGTCCTCCTCACCGGCGTTCGCCACCCGGTTCGCCGAATGCGACGACGCGTTGGGCCGCCTCCTGGACTGGTCCGTCACCGATGTGATCCAAGGGGCCGAGGGCGCGCCTTCCCTGGACCGCATCGAGATCCTGCAACCCGCGCTGTTCGCGGTGCATGTGTCCCTGGCGGCGGTGTGGGCGGCGGCCGGGGTCGAACCGGCGGCGGTGGTCGGCCACAGCCAAGGGGAGATCGCGGCGGCGTACGTGGCCGGGGCGCTGTCGCTGGAGGACGCGGCCAGGATCGTGGTCCTGCGCAGCGCCCTGTTCGCCGAGGAGCTGGTGGGCAAGGGCGCGGTGGCCTCCGTGGCGGTGTCGCCCGACGCCGTGGAGAAGCGGCTGGCGGACTGGGGCGAACGGCTGGTGATCGCCGGACGCAACGGCCCCTCGGCGGTGACCGTCGCGGGCGAGGTGGCCGCGCTGGAGGAATTCGTGGCCGGGTGCAAGGCCGACGGGATCCGGGCGCAGGTCGTGGGCTCGACGGTGGCCTCGCACTGCGCCCAGGTCGATCCGTTGCGGGACCGCATTCTGGCGATGTTCGCCGACATCACCCCGCGCCGTGGCCACATCCCGTTCTACTCGACGGTTACCGGCGGTGTGCTCGACACCGGGGAACTGGACGCCGAGTACTGGTTCCGCAACGCGCGCCACCCGGTGAACTTCGAGGGCGCCGTCCATGAACTCCTCGCCGACGGCTTCGGCTTCTTCGTCGAGTCCAGCGCCCATCCCGTGCTGGTGACGGCCATGCAGCAGATGTTCGAGGACGCCGGGGCCGATGCGGTGGCCGTGGGCTCCCTGCGGCGCGACGAGGGCGGTGCGCGGCGGTTCCTGGCCTCCCTCGCCGAGGGCCATGTGGGCGGACTGCCGGTGGACTGGGCCACGGTGTTCGCCGGTTCGGCCCCGAGCCGGATCGATCTGCCCACATACGCCTTCCAACGCCACCACTACTGGCTGGAGTCGACCGACACCTTCGGCGACGCGTCCGGGCTCGGCCTGGAACCGGCCCAGCACCCCCTGCTGGGCGCGGTCACCGAATTCCCCGAGTCCGGCGGGGTGTTGTTCACCTCCCGGCTGTCGCTGCGTACGCATCCGTGGCTGGCTGACCATGCGGCGGCGGGCACGGTGTTGCTGCCCGGGGCGGCGTTCGTGGAGCTGGCGGTGCGCGCCGGTGACGAGGTCGGCTGTGGTGTCGTCGAAGAGCTCGTCATCGAAGCACCGCTCACGCTGGCCGAGGGCGACGGCGCGCGCCTGCAGGTGTTCGTGGGCGAGGCGGGCGACTCCGGGCGGCGCCCGCTCTCCGTGCGCTCCCGCGCGGAGGGAAGCGGACCGGGGGCGGCCTGGACACGGCACGCCACCGGTGTCCTGGCCCCGGCCGCCGCTACCACCCCACCCGACACCGGCCTCACCCAGTGGCCACCGGCCGGGGCGGTCGCGGTGGACACCGAGCGGGTGTCCGAGGCGTACGAGGACATGGCCGCGGCCGGTTACGGCTACGGGCCGGCCTTCCGGGGGCTGTGCGCGGTGTGGACCCGGGGCGAGGAGGTGTTCGCCGAGGTCGCACTGGCCGACGAACAGGGGCTCTCGGCGGACGGCTTCGGCCTGCACCCGGTGCTGCTCGACTCCGCCATGCACGCGATCGCCTTCCGCGACCTCGGCGCCGCCCAGGCCACGCTGGCGCTGCCCTTCGCCTACCGCGATGTCGCCCTGCACGCCGCCGGGGCGTCCGCGCTACGCGTCCACATCACACCGAACGGTCCCGAGGAAGTGGCGCTTGCGCTGGCGGACACCGGCGGCGCGGCCGTCGCCACCGTCGGATCGGTGGTGTCCCGGCCGGTGGCCACCGAACTGCTGGACACCGGCACCAGCCCCGCCCGGGAGCGGATGTTCCGCGTCGGCTGGGACGAGCTCCCGGCACCGGCGGCCGACACCGCACCGGACACCCTCCACCCCGTACCGGTGGCGACCGCCGAGGACATCCGCGAACTGGCCGAGACGGCCGACCTGGGCGTGCCCGAGGCGCTGCTCCTGGACCTGGCCGGCGACGGCCAGGAGCCGAGCGCGAGCGGCGTACGGGAGGTGACCGGCCGGGTGCTGGAGCTGCTGCAGACCTGGCTGGCCGCACCAGAACTCGAGGACACCCGGCTGCTCGTGCTCACCCAGGGCGCGGTGGCCGTGCACCACGACCGCGAGCTCACCGACCCCACCACCGCCGCCGTATGCGGTCTGCTCCGGTCCGCCCAGGCCGAGAACCCCGGGCGGATCACACTGGTGGACACCGACCGGGCACAGGCGTCCCTGGCCCTGCTGCCCGGCGTGTTCACCGTTGGAGAGCCGCAACTCGCCCTGCGCGACGGCATCCGTTACGCCCGCCGCCTCACCCGCGCGGACACCACCGGCGCGCTGGTCCCACCCGCGGACGCGGTGGCCTGGCGGCTCGAGCCCGGCACCGACGGCACCCTCGAAGGTCTGGCGCTGCGCCCCGCACCCGCCGCGCTGGAGCCACTGGGGGCCGGTCAGGTCCGGATCGAGGTCCGGGCGGCGGGGCTGAACTTCCTGGACGTCCTGGTGGCGCTGGACATGAACCGGGTCGATGCCACCATCGGCAACGAGGGCTCCGGGGTGGTCACCGAGATCGGCCCCGGAGTGGCCGGGCTCACCGTGGGCGACCGAGTGATGGGGCTGTTCCCCGACGCCGTCGGCCCGCTGGCCGTGGCCGACCACCGCACCGTGGTCAGGATCCCGCACGGCTGGTCGTTCCAGCAGGCCGCCACCGTGCCGATGGCGTTCCTCACCGCCTACTACGGGCTGCGCGACCTCGCCGGTCTGCGATCCGGTGAGTCCGTACTGATCCACGCCGCCGCCGGCGGCGTCGGCATGGCCGCCGCGCAGCTCGCCCGGCACTGGGGCGCCGAGGTGTTCGCCACCGCCGCCCCCGCCAAATGGGACGCCGTACGCGCCACCGGAATCAGCGACGACCGGCTCGGCAACTCGCGCACCCTGGACTTCGAATCGCACTTCCTGGACGCCACCCAGGGCCGGGGCGTCGATGTGGTGCTGGACAGCCTGGCCGGGGAGTTCGTGGACGCCTCGCTGCGGCTGCTGCCCCGGGGAGGCCGGTTCCTGGAGATGGGCAAGACCGACCTGCGGAGCCCCGAGGAGGTTGCGACCACCCATCCCGGCGTCTCCTACCAGGCGTTCTCCCTCTACGAGGCGGGCAACGACCGCATCGGGGAGATCCTGCGCGAACTGGTCGAGCTGTTCGACCGGGGAGCGCTGCACCCCCTGCCACTGAACATCTGGGACGTACGCCACGCCCCGGCGGCCTTCCGCTACATGAGCCAGGGACGGCACATCGGCAAGAACGTGTTCACCCTGCCCCGCACCCCCGACGCCACCGGCACTCTCCTGGTCACCGGCGGCACCGGCTCGCTGGGCCGCCTGGTGGCCCGGCGCATGGTCACCGAACACGGAATGCGCAACGTCGTCCTGGCCGGACGGCGCGGCAGGGACGCCACGGGGATCCCCGAGCTGGAGGACGAGCTCAGTGCGCTGGGCGCCATCGTGCGCACGGTGGCCTGCGACCTCGCCGACCGCGAGGCGGTGGCCGCGCTGCTCGGCTCGATCCCCGAGGACGCACCGCTGACCGTCGTGGTGCACACCGCCGGGCTGCTGGACGACGGCGTGATCACCACTCTGACCCCGGAACGCCTGGACACGGTGTTCCGCCCCAAGGTGGACGCGGTGCTCAACCTGCACGAGCTGACCCGCGACCTCGACCTCGCCGCGTTCGTCCTCTTCTCCTCCGGCGCGGGCACCTTCGACTCCCCGGGCCAGGGCAACTACTCCGCCGCCAACGCCTTCCTCGACGCGCTCGCCCGCTACCGGCACGCCAACGGGCTGCCCGCCACCTCTCTCGCCTGGGGCCTGTGGGGGCAGGTCACCGACATGAGCGCACACCTTGACGACTCCGACCAGCGGCGCATGGCCCAGGGCGGCATGCTCGGCCTCTCCGTACCCGAGGGCATGGAGCTGTTCGACACCGCGTTGCGCGGCCCCGGCACCGTACTGGTCCCCGCCCGCATGGACTTCGCCGCCCTGCGCACCCTGGCCGCCTCCGGCTCGCTGCCCGCACTGCTGCGCGCCCTCGTCCGTACCCCGCGCCGGGCCGTCGACAACGCGGCGGCGGACACGGATGACCTGGTGAGCAGGCTGGTCAGGGCAACCGCCGGTCAGCAGGAGAAGATCCTGCTCGACGTGGTCCAGCAGGAGGCCGCCGCCGTCCTCGGCCACGCCTCGGCCGATCTGATCGAGCCAAACCAGCCCTTCAAGGAGATCGGCTTCGACTCGCTCACCGCCGTGGAGCTGCGCAACCGGCTCTCCCGCCGGGCCGGGGTACGGCTGCCCGCCACGCTCATCTTCGACCACCCCGCCCCCGCCTCCCTCGCCCGCTACCTCCTGGCCGAACTGGGCCAGGAGGTCGACACCTCCGAGGTGCTGATGGCCGAGCTCGACACCGTGGCCACGACCCTGGCCGAGGTGACCCCCGACGCCACGACCCACGCCACGGTGCTGGCCCGCCTCCACCTGCTGGTCGAGCAGTGGGAGACCACGGCAGGCGCCACAACCGTCGACCAGGACGAGGAGTTCGACGTGGACACCGCGACCGACGAGGCCATGTTCGAGCTCATCGACCGGGAGTTCGGCACCTCGTGACCGCCCGGCCCCGTGCGACGACACGCCACACGCCGCCGACCCTCCAGCAGACGCCACCGTTTCCTTCGGGAGTGAACACTCATGGCAGATGACGGGAAGCTGCGCGACTACCTCAAGCGCGTGCTGGCGGACGCCCGCCGTTCCCAGAAGCGGGTCCGCGAGCTGGAGGCCGAGAAGACGGAACCGATCGCGATCGTCGCGATGGCCTGCCGACTTCCGGGCGGGGTGTCCTCCCCGGAGCAGCTGTGGGAGCTGGTGCTGCACGGGCGGGACGGGATCACCGGCTTCCCCGTGAACCGTGGTTGGGATCTGGCGAACCTGTTCCATCCGGACCCCGACCACCGGGGCACCAGCTATGTCCGGGAGGGCGGATTTCTGCACGACGCCGGGGAGTTCGACCCGGGCTTCTTCGGGATCTCCCCGCGCGAGGCGGTCACGATGGATCCGCAGCAGCGCCTCATGCTCGAACTCTCCTGGGAGGCATTCGAACGGGCGGGGATCGACCCGACCGCGTGGCGCGGCGAGGACGTCGGTGTCTTCTCCGGGTTCGCGGGCAGCGACTACGGGGCCGGGCTGCCGGAGCTGCCCGAGGCCCTGGAGAGCTATCTGATGACCTCCGACGCCGGAAGCGTGCTCTCCGGCCGGATCTCCTACACCTTCGGGTTCGAGGGCCCCGCCGTCACCGTCGACACCGCCTGCTCCGCATCCCTGGTGGCCCTCCACCTGGCGGCGCGCGCCCTCCGGGCGGGGGACTGCTCGATGGCGCTGGCCGGTGGCGTCACCGTCCTGGGCACACCCCGGGCGTTCATCGGCTTCTCACGCCAGCGTGGACTCGCCGCCGACGCCCGGTGCAAGGCATTCGCCGCGGCGGCGGACGGCACCGGCTTCTCCGAGGGCGCGGGAGTGCTGCTGCTGGAGCGGCTGTCGGACGCGGAGCGAAACGGCCATCGGGTGTTGGCGGTGGTGCGGGGCAGTGCGGTGAATCAGGACGGTGCGTCCAATGGATTGACCGCTCCGAACGGTCCGTCGCAGCAGCGTGTCATCCGGCAGGCGCTGGCCCATGCGCGCCTTGGCCCGTCCGAAGTGGACGCGGTGGAGGCCCACGGGACGGGCACGGCGCTGGGCGACCCGATCGAGGCGCAGGCGCTGCTGGCCACGTACGGGCAGGGGCGACCGGAGGACCGCCCGCTGTGGCTGGGCTCGCTCAAGTCCAACATCGGCCATACCCAGGGTGCGGCGGGCGTGGCAGGGGTCATCAAGATGGTGATGGCGTTGCGGCATGGGGTGTTGCCGAAGACGTTGCATGTGGATGAGCCTTCGCCGCAGGTGGATTGGTCGGCGGGTGCAGTGGAGCTGTTGACCGAGCGGCGGGCGTGGCCGGAGGTGGAGCGTCCGCGTCGGGCGGGGGTGTCGGGTTTCGGGGTGAGCGGGACGAACGCCCACGTGATTCTGGAGCAGGCGCCGGAAGCGATCACAGAGGTGGCGCCGGTGGCGGAGGCTCCGGGGAGTGGTGTGGTGCCGTTGGTGGTGTCGGGGCGTGGTGATGCGGGGTTGCGGGGGCAGGCGCGGCGGCTGCTGGACTTCGTTGAGCGACGGCCGGAAGTGGAGCTGGGCCATCTGGCGCGTTCCTTG
>NZ_JAAAYH010000298.1:0-11381 GCF_018035285.1 Streptomyces sp. MK37H
GACCGTACACGGTGAAGGGATGCGGACACAGTTGGTGACGATCCATGACGTGGCGCGAGCCGCCGGTGTCTCTCCGGCGACCGTCTCGCGTGTCTTCAACGGCGGCAAGGTCACACCGGCACGTGCCCTGTCCGTGCAAGAGGCCGCGGCGGCCCTCGGGTTCGCGCCCAATCGGGTGGCGCGGTCGCTGCGCAAGCAGCGGTCCAGTGTGATCGCGCTGATCATCCCGGACATCGAGAACCCGTTCTTCACCTCGCTCGCCCGTGGCGTCGAGGACGCCGCGCAGCGCACCAGCCTTTCCGTGGTCCTGTGCAACTCCGACGAGGACACCGACAAGGAGCGCCGCTATCTGGAGGTGGCTCTCGGTGAGCAGATGGCGGGCGTGATCGTGGCGGCGGCGTCCCAGGACGAGACGGATCTGGGGCCGCTGACCGACCGGCCTGTGCCCGTGGTCGCCGTCGATCGTCGTCCGCGCGACGCCGAGGTGGACGCGGTCCGGGTCGACAACCACCACGGTGGCGAGGTGGCCACCCGCCACCTCCTCCAAGCCGGCTACCGCAGGATCGCCTGCATCACCGGGCCCGAAGGCGCCTCCACCTCCGAGGAACGGCTCGCGGGCCACCGCACGGCGTTGCGCGCCGCCCAGGGCGGCCCGGCCGCGGCCGACGACACCTACGTACGGCATGCCGACTTCCGGGTGGACGGCGGCCGCGCGGCGATGCGCGAACTGCTGGCGCTGCCCGAGCCGCCCGACGCCGTGTTCGTCGCCAACAACCTCATGACCATCGGCGTCCTCGACGCCCTCCGCGAGACCGGCCGCACCCCACCCGACGTCGGTGTGCTCTCCTTCGGGGACGTTCCCTGGGCGTCGCTGGTACGGCCATCCCTCACCGCGGTCGAACTGCCCTCGTACGAGCTGGGGCGCGCCGCGGCCGACCTCCTCCTCCAGCGCATGGACGGCAGCGTGTCGCCGGTGCAGACCGTGGTGCTGCGCACAAAGCTGCAGGTCCGGGAGAGCACGGCCGGGCCTGCCCGGAGCTGACGGACCCTGCCCGGAGCTGACGGACCCTGCCCGGACCTGATGGGGCCCTGACCCGACGGGCAGGCATCCACCCCACCCGAACAACAAACAAAGTGGCGCCGCACCAGCCCATTCGGCCCGTGCGGCGCCACTTCACCTCACATCGCTCACTTCAACCCCGACGTCTTGATCGACTCCACGATCCGCCGCTGGAAGATGAAGAACAGCACCAGCATGGGCAGCGCGGCCACCGTCGCCGCCGCCAGGATGTAGTTCCAGTTGGACGTGTACTGCGTCTGGAACGACGAGATACCCAGCTGCACCACCGTCAGGTCCTGATCACTCGTGGCGACCAACGGCCAGACAAACGCGTTCCAGTTGGCGAGGAAGAAGAAGATCGCCAGGGCTGACAGAATCGGCCGGGACATCGGCAGGACGATGTTCCAGTAGACCCGCCAGTGGCCGCAGCCGTCGATGACCGCCGCCTCCTCCAACTCCTTCGGCAGCCCCAGGTAGAACTGGCGGAGCAGGAAGATGCCGAACGCGTTGAAGATCGCCGGGATGATCAGCCCGGCATAGCTGTCGAGCAGGCCCAGCTGGCGGGCGACCAGGAACAGCGGGATCAGCACCACCGGCGCGGTGACCAGCAGCGTGGCGAAGATGGCGCCGAAGAGCTTCTCGCGCCCCGGGAAACGCAGCCGCGCCAGCGCGTAGGCGGCCATCGAGTGGAAGAACAGCGCCGCCACGGTGATCACCGTGGAGATGAAGAAGCTGTTCCACAGATAGCGGCCGAACGGCACCTCGGTGAAGACGTAGACGAAGTTCTGGAAGGTGAAGTCCTGCGGGATCAGCCGTCCGTCGGTGACGGTGGCCCGCGTCTTGAAGGACGACGTGACCATCCACAGCACGGGAAAGAGGCTGATCAGCGACAGAACGACGGCCAGGACGGTCAGTCCGGCGCGCGAGGTCAGCAGCCGACGCCGACCGGCCGCGGTGGCCGTGGTGTGGGCCCGGGTCGTCAGGGCGTCACTCGCCATCGTCGAACCTCCCGCCTCTCGTGAACTTGAAGAGCACCGCGGAGATGAGCACCATGATCAGCACCAGGAACGAGCCCATGGCCGACGCATAGCCGTACTCCCCGAATCCGAACGCCTGCTGGTAGATGTAGAAGATGGCGAGCGATGTGCCGTTGGCGGGGCCGCCGTTGGTCAGGACGAAGATCAGGTCGAGACCGCCGGTGATGGCGGCGACCGTCGACATCAGCAGGACGAAGAAGCTGGTGGGGCGCAGCAGCGGCCAGGTGATGGTGCGGAACGTGGTCCACGGCCCCGCGCCGTCCAGCTTCGCGGCCTCGTAGTACTCCTGGGGGATCTCCTGCAGCCCGGCCAGGAAAATGATCATGTAGTAGCCCATCATCACCCACACCATGACGGCGATGACACAGCCGAGGGCGAGGGACGGGCTGCCGAGCCAGGACTCACCGTCGAAACCGGCGGCGCGCATGGCCCGGTTGACCACCCCGGTCTGCTCGTCGAGCAGGAACTTCCACAGCACGCCGACCACCACCAGGCTGATGACGTACGGCATGAAGAGCATCGTGCGGTAGACGCCGACCCCGGGCAGCTTCTGCTTCACCAGCAGGCCCAGGCCCAGACTCACACAGAACAGGATGGGGACGAGGAACACCACATACAGCCCCGTGATCTTCATCGAGTCCCAGAACAGCGGGTCGTTCACCATCCGCCGGTAGTTGCCGAGCCCGATCCACTCATAGCTGCCGAAGCCGCTGACCTGGAAGAAGCTCAGCCCGAATGACAGCACCATCGGGATCGCGACGAACACCAGCAGCCCGAGCACATCGGGCGCGAGGAACAGTCCGGCGGCCAGCCACTCGCGGTGCTTGCGGCTCAGCCTCGGCCGGCGGCCTGACGTGGCGGGCGACTGCGCCGGGGCGACGGTGGCCCGGCGACGGCGCTCCTGTGCGGCGACACTGCTCATATCAGGCTCGCCCCCTTGTAGCTCTTGGTGTAGGCCGCGATGGACCGGGCGGCTCTCTCGGCGTCACTGGCCACGCCGTGGCCGGCGAGCATGGTGCCCTGGATGGCATCGGAGATCGCCTTGTAGACGACCGGGGGATAGCGCGGTTCGGCGCGGCCGCCCGGGAAGATCTCGTCCTTGAACTTCTTCATGATCTCGGAGTCGTAACCGCCCTTGGCGGAGCCGCGGTCCAGGGCGCTGTCCCGTGGCGCCACATCGGACTTGGTGCCGACGCACCACTCCACCATCCGGTTGATGGACTCGTCCTTCATGGAGCCCAGCGCCCAGACACAGAACTCGGCCGCCGCCTCGGGGTTGCGGCCCTGGGCGTTGGCGCAGAAGGACCAGCCGCCCAGCGCGGTGACGTACCGGCCGCCCGGGGGCGTGGGCAGTTTGAAGACGCCGTACCGGTACTCGGGCGCGAACGCCTTGAAGCTGGAGACGTTCCAGATGCCCTGCTGCCACATGGCCACGTTGCCGCCCTTGAAACCGCCGACCACGTCCGCGGCGGCGGGCATGGTGCGCGGCGCGATGCCGTGGCGCACCGCGTCCTGCCAGAGCCCCAGGGCCTGGCGGGTGGCCTTGGAGTCGAAGGCCACATCGCCGTGTTCGTCCAGGACCTCGCCACCGCCCTGCCACATCCACGGGTACCAGGTGAAGTTCTGGTAGTAGCCCGGACTGGTCTCGAAGACCAGTCCGGCCCGTGTCTTCGTGCGCAGCTTGTCGCCGATGTCGAGCATCTGGTCCCAGGTGGTGGGGATGTCGGCCTCCGACAGACCGGCCTTCTCCCAGACGTCCTGGGCGTAGAACATCGCCAGCGGCTCGATCTCCATGGGGAGGGCGTAGACCTTGCCGTCCACCATGCGGCTGTCGAGCGCGGAGCCGAAGTCGTCGATGGCCGCCTTCTCCATATGCGGTGTGAGGTCGGCCAGGACGCCGCCGTTGTAGTACCGCAGGAAGTCGCCGGGGGAGAGCAGGAAGATGTCCGGGCCCTCGCCGGTGGCGAAGGCGGACGGCAGCTTGAATCCATTGAGATAGGTGGGCTGCGGCAGATAGACGAGGTCGATCCGCGCCTTGTGGGTGGCGTTCCACCGGTCGACCATGTCGACGAACCACTTGGCCTGTGCGTTGACCGCCGGGTCCGGCGAGCGCTGGGGCCCGTAGAAGTTCCAGAACTGGAGGTTGCCCCCCTTCGCCCGGGCCGTGCCGCAACCGGTGAGCAGGGCCGGGGCCGCCACGGCCGAGCCCGCGCCCGCCGCCGCGGTGAGGAAACGGCGGCGTGAGGTGCCGGGGGAGGTGGCCGGGCGGGACGCTGACGACGGGGCGTCCAGGTAGAACAGCGAGGTGCTGGCGATGTCATCGCTGGTGTGCCGGTAGCGGTGCGGCAGCCCGTTGCCCTGCCCCGGGCCGATGCCGAGGCTCTGCACGGTGACGCGCAGGTCCTCGGAGAAGCGGATGGGGTCCAGGACGTGCCAGCGATACATTCCGAACCGCTGCTGGCTGTTGTACAGCCCGTCCGGGCGCAGGATCTGGTTCAGGCCCAGGTACGGGGTGGTGTAGGCGGTGTAGCCCTGGCCGGGGACGTCGAAGTTCCAGGCGCCGCCGAAGTAGTCCTCGGTGCCGGTGCCGCAGAGCGTGGGGAACTCGTCGTCCCCGTCGAGGTAGAACTTCAGCTCGCCCTCGCCCCACCAGCCGGGGCTGTTGACGCCCCAGGCCAGATAGGTGCCGACATAGCCGCCGGCTCCGGTGACCGTGTCGAGCAGGGTGTGCACCTCGCCGTACGGCACCGGGTGGCTGCGGCGCCAGTGGGCGTGGAACCAGAGGGCGTCGTCCTCGACCTCGTCCAGCTCGTAGTCCACCTGGTAGTAGAGCGTGACCTTCTCGGCGGTCAGGTTCTCCAGGGTGATGCGTGCCCTGCGGTGGAACGGCATCGGCCAGTACGCGTTGAAGCCGCCGTTGGGGTTCGCGGCGATGGGCACGGACGAGACCTGGCTGAAGGTGTTCCAGCCGTTGCAGAAGAAGTCACCGAGCGGCACCTCGACGGCCGGTTCCTCCTCGTCCTCCCAGTACATCCGCAGCAGGGTGCCCCGCCAGGCCCGGTGCGGGTCGGTGGTGCACCACAGGTGGCGGATGGTGCCCGGACCCTCGATGTCGGCGAGCACCGCCGTCGTGCCGGGGGCGATGTCGATGCTGGGAGAGATCTTCCAGCCCGGCCCCAGCCTGCTCGCCGCCACCGCTCCGGTGCCCTCCGTGGCGCGGCCGCCACCCGACTTGGCGCCGGTGATGTTCTCGGCGCTGATGGAACGGCTCACGGCACGCGTCCTGCGGGAGATGCCGTCGAGTCCAAAGGTCGTCATCGTGTCTTGCCCTCATGGGTGGGGTACGGGGTGCGCGCCGACGGGCCGGAAGAGGCACCGTGGCGCGCGGAAAACGGCGTCACCGGCGGTGCGGCGCAGCATGTCTGAAATCCATTTCACCGAAACGTAGAGCGGGCCCCAAGGGGTGTCAAGGGGTGAGACGTACGGCCGATCGCAAGGTATCGCGGGGTGTGGACGCGCGCTGCTGATATGGGTTTTCGCCAGGGCAAAGGCCATCCGCGTGGTCTCCCTTGACGCTGAAATCGTTTTCTGTCAGCGTGCTCGCCATGCCTCGCAACGCAGTCATCGGAGTGGACATCGGCACCTCGAGCAGCAAGGGCGTCCTCGTCGGTCTCGATGGCGCACTGATCCGCTCGGCCACCCGGGAGCACACGCCCGCAAGACCGGGCCCCGGCCACTTCGAGATGGACGTCTCCGTCTGGTGGCGCGAGTTCACCGAACTCGCCCGTGAGCTGACCGCCACGGAGGACACCACCGTGGTCGCCGTCGGGGTCAGCGGCATGGGCCCCTGTGTCCTGCTGACCGATGAGCACGACGCCCCGCTGCGCCCCGCCGTGCTCTACGGTGTGGACACCCGCTCGGTCCGGCAGATCCAGCGCATCGAGGCGCGGCTCGGCGCCGACGAGATCATCCGCCGGGGCGGCTCCGCCCTGACCACCCAGGCCGCCGGGCCGAAGATCGCGTGGATCGCCGAGGAGGAGCCCGAGCTCTACGCGCGGGCCAAGCGCCTGTACATGCCGAGCTCCTGGCTGGTCAGGAAGCTCACCGGGAACTACGTCCTGGACCACCACTCGGCCAGCCAGTGCACTCCGCTGTACGACACGCTCGCCGCCGAGTGGTACGCCCCCTGGGCCGCCGAGGTCGCCCCCGGGATCGAACTGCCGCCGCTGCGCTGGCCCGGCGAGGCGGCCGGCGCCCTCACCCCCGAGGCCGCCACGGCGACCGGTCTGCCCGCCGGTATCCCCGTCACGACCGGCACCATCGACGCCTGGGCCGAGGCCCTGAGCGTGGGGGCGCAGAACATCGGCGATCTGATGCTGATGTACGGCACCACCATGTTCCTCGTCCACACCGTGCCCAAGCCGCTGACCAGCCCGTCCCTGTGGGGTACGGTCGGCGCCCTGCCCGGGACCCGGAACCTGGCCGGTGGCATGGCCACGTCCGGCGCGGTGGCCAACTGGCTGAAGGACCTGTTCGCCGACGGCGACCACGCCGAACTCACCGCGCTGGCCGCCGAGTCGGGCGTCGGCGCCAACGGCCTGCTGATGCTGCCGTACTTCTCCGGCGAGCGCACCCCGATCATGGACCCCGACGCCCGCGGAGTGATCGCCGGACTGACCCTGTCCCACACCCGCGGCGACCTCTACCGGGCCGCACTCGAGGCCACCGGGTTCGGCATCCGGCAGAACATCGAGGTCATCGAGGCGGTCGGCGGTGACATCCGCCGGGTGGTCGCCGTCGGTGGCGGCACCCAGGGCTCGCTGTGGACGCAGATCGTCTCCGACATCACCGGCCGCCCGCAGGAGTTGCGCACCATCACCATCGGCGCGGGCTACGGCGACGCACTGCTGGCCGCCCAGCTCGTCGGGGACGCCTCCATCGACGACTGGAACCCGGTGCGCGAGACGGTGACGCCGCGCGCCGAACACACCGGGCGCTACGACGAGCTGTACGCCCTCTACCGGCGGCTGTACCCGGACACCGCCGCGACCGTCCACGCGCTGGCCGCACTACAGGAGCGCTGAGCGCCCCCGCGCCCGTAACGCCTGCAGCGCCCGCAGCGCTCCCAGTGCCTGCAGCGCCCCAGCGCCACCCGCGCCCGCAGCCGCCCCCAGAGCTCCCAGCGCCACTCGCGCCCCTCAACGCACCAACGACGCACCATCAACGGAGACCGCATGACCGCGTACACCCTGCCCGAGCTCCACCGGCCGCCCGCCGCCGAGCCGGCCACCGTCTACACCGTGGCCAGCGGCGACCTGCGCCCCGCAGCCAACGTCACCTGCTGGCCCACCCAGGAGAAGCTGGAGAGCGACCTAGCCGCGGCCCTCACGGACCTCGGCTGGAAGGTCCGCCGAGGCCACGCGGTGGACGAGGCCAAGGGGCACGGGTTCATCGACAGCCAGCGCGCCGGTATCGAGACCTTCAAGCACATACCCAAGGACGCCCCGCTCATCGTCGTCGAGGCCGTCTGGCAGTACAGCCACCACGTCCTCGCCGGATTGCGCGACCACCACGGCCCGATCCTGGTAGTGGCCAACTGGAGTGGCGAATTCCCCGGTCTGGTCGGCCTGCTGAACCTCGCCGGGAGCCTCACCAAGGCGGGGCGCGACTACTCGGTGCTGTGGAGCGCAGACTTCACCGACGCGTGGGCGCGCGAGTCCTTGCGCACCTGGCTGGAGACCGGCTCGCTCACCCACGACACCAGCCACGTCCGGCCCCTGCCACCCCTGCCGGGCGCGGACCCCGAGACCGAACTGGGCGTGGCCCTCGCCCGGCGGCTGCGCGAGGAGAAGGCGATCATCGGCGTCTTCGACGAGGGCTGCATGGGGATGTACAACGCCATCATCGACGACGAGTTCCTCAACCCGCTCGGCATCTACAAGGAGCGCCTGTCGCAGAGCGCCCTGGTCGCCGAGATGAAGAAGGTGTCGGACGAGGAGGCCCAGGAGGTCCGGGCCTGGCTCGACCGGGCCGGGATGACCTTCCACACCGGCACCGACGAGGCCACCGAACTCACCGACGCCCAGCTGCTCAGCCAGTTCAAGATGTACATCGCCGCGGTGCGCATCGCCGACGATTTCGGGCTCGACGCGGTCGGCATCCAGTACCAGCAGGGCCTGAAGGACACCGTCCCGGCGAGCGACCTCGCCGAGGGCCTGCTCAACAACGTCCAGCGCCCGCCGGTACGAAGCCGCGACGGCGCCCGCGAGCTCTACCCCGGCGCGCCGCTGCCGCACTTCAACGAGGTGGACGAGGGCGTCGCCGTGGACTCCCTGGTCACCAACCGCATCTGGACGGCGATGGGCCTCGACCCGGCCACCACACTGCATGACATCCGCTGGGGCGAGGAGTACGACGGCCGGTTCGTCTGGGTCTTCGAGATCTCCGGCTCGGTGCCCGCCTCCCACAACGGCGGTTACGACAAGTCGTACAGCATGCGCCAGCCCCCGATGTTCTTCCCGCTCGGCGGCGGCACCCTCAGCGGTGTCTCCAAGCCGGGCGAGATCGTCTGGTCGCGGGTGTTCCTGATGGACGGCAGGTTGCACGTCGACCTCGGCCGCGCCACGTCGGTCGAGCTGCCCGAGGAGGAGACCCGGCGCCGGCTCGACGCCACCAACCACCAGTGGCCGATCATGCACGCGGTCCTGCACGGCGTCACGCGCGACCAGTTCATGGCCCGCCACCGCGCCAACCACCTCAACGTGGCCTACGCACCCGACGCGGCGACCGCCGACAAGGCGCTGCGTGCCAAGGCCGCGCTCTTCGCCGAGCTGGGCGTCGAGGTGCACCTGTGCGGAGACGTGGCGGTCCAGCCGCAGCCGTAGCCATAGCCGTAGGAGCGCACGATTCCGAGGAGTCGCACATGGCAGCTTCATCACAACCCGTCCCCGCCGGAGTGGCGGGTGGGGAGCCCGCCGGAACCGCCGGTGGGGAGCCCGCCGGAACCGCCGGTGGCCCCGGCCGCCGCTTGGTGCTCGCCGCCGGTCTGGGCCTGGCCACGGCGGCGGCTGGGCTGACGGCGGGGGCGCCGTGGGCGAACGCCGCCGCCACCGCCATCACCGGTACGAAGGTCAGAAACCTCACCGGCCCGGCGGAGACGGGCCAGTTCGCCGCGCCCTGGACCGACCTGGGCATCCCCGTCCGCTGCCCCGACGGCACGATGCTGTTCGTGTGCGGCGACACCTTCGACGGTGGCGGCGTGGGCGGCCCCAACTGGCGGGCCCCGGTGGGCCTGCGGGCACGCCACCCCGACCTGAACGCCCTCGTCATCGACGACAGTGTGGGCGGCTCGCAGGCCGTGGGCCTGGTCCCGGAGGGCCACGAGAACAACACCACCGCCATACCGTCGGACGTCTTCACCGTCGGCAACACGATGTACATGCATCTGATGCGGGGTGTCCTGTACCAGACCCACCACTCCGACTTCTGGCGCTCGACGGACAACGGCCAGACGTGGCAGTACCTGTGCCAGTGGCCCGGCGACCAGTACGGCGGCCAGTTCCAGCAGAAGACCTACGCGGTGGCGGACGACGGCTACTGCTACGTCCTCTCCAGCGTGTTCAACCGGGACGTGCCCTCCGACCTCCTGCTGCACCGCGTCCCGCAGGACCGATTGGGCGACCCGGCGGCGTACCAGCCGTGGGGCTACGCGAACGGCGCCTGGGCCTGGGGCAACTACCCGACCACCATCACCGCCCGGCGCCGCTTCGGTGAGATCTGCTTCCGCGCGATGGGCGGCAAGTACGCCCTGACCTGGCTGAACATGGAGCCCCTGGACATCCGCGCGCAGGTCTTCCCCCTGCCGACGAGCGACTTGTTCGCCACTCCGGAGCAGACCCTCATCGTCCCCACCACTCCCGGCAATGAGTCCGGCAACGCGGTGGCCAACCCCTACGGCGGCTTCATCGTCCCGGGCTCGACCTTCGGCGACTTCCACATCGCCGTGAGCCAGTGGTACGACGACCAGAACTACCGGGTGATGCAGTACCGGATCAACGGCCTGGCCGCCTGAGGACGCCGCCACCGACACCCGCGAGGAGCACACCGTGCGACGATCCAGAGTCCTGATCACCCTGGCGGCCGGGCTGGCCGCCGTGACGATGGCGACCGTACCCGCCGTCCAGGCGGACAGCACAGGCACCGGCCACACCGAGCGCGAATCCGCCGCGGCCGCCACGACCACCAATGCCGCGAACGCCCCCGAGAGCGACTTCTTCTCCACCGTGGACATCGCCCCTGGCGCCACCATCGGCGCCCCGGCGATCGGCGACAACAAGGAGCACGGCGACCTGTGGCCGTCGTGCTGGTCCAATGATGACAACGTCTACGCAGCGTACGGCGACGGCGTGGGCTTCGGCGACACCTGGCAGGACATCGGCGTGGCCCGGATCAGCGGCACACCCGGCAACCTGGCGGGCGCCCAGCGGGCGTCGGGCGACGGGGTCGGCCGGATCTGGGGCGCCCCCCAGGACTACTACCGCAAGCCGACCGGCATGGTCTGCGTCAACGGCGACCTGTATCTCGCCGTGCAGGACCTCAAGAAGGGCACGCTGGACAACGCGCCCAGCGCGACGATCGTGAAGTCCGCCGACAAGGGCGACACCTGGACATCGGACAAGGTCAAGCCGATGTTCTCGGACCAGAAGTTCACCACGGTCATGTTCCTGGACTACGGCAAGGACAACGCCGACAGCCCGGACGGATACGTCTACGCCTACGGCCTGGACTACAACTGGCGCGACACCTTCGACCCCGACCCGGACCCCACCGACCTCTATCTGGCACGGGTGCCCGCCACGTCCATCATGGACCGTTCCACCTGGCAGTTCTACGCCGGTGACAGCGGCGGCACCCCGCAGTGGTCCGCCGGCATCGACCAACGGGTGTCGGTCCTCCATGACGACCACCGCGTCTACCAGAACGTGGGAACCGCGGGCCGGGCCAAGGACCTCAGCGTGATCAGCCAGGGCGGCGTGGTCTACAACAAGGCACTGAAGCGCTACATCTACACCTCCTGGACGGAGTACACCTACGAGTTCTACGAGGCACCCACCCCCTGGGGCCCGTGGAAGCACTTCACCCCCAAGGACTTCGGCGGCTACCCCTGGACCCACACCAAGCACGGCGGCTACGCCACCACCATCCCGTCGAAGTACATCAGCGCGGACGGCAAGTCGATGTGGCTGCAGTCCAACGTCTGCCCGTGCGGCGGCGGTTACCCGGCC
>NZ_JAAAYH010000299.1:0-11306 GCF_018035285.1 Streptomyces sp. MK37H
AGTGCGGATCAGGGACGCCATCCGGCCCTCCCCCAACTCCGGCTCGACCAGCTCCTCGACGAGCTCCAGGCGCGGCTGGACGCGGCCCGGTCCACCCAGGACCGGATGCACAGCCTCCTGGAGGCCGTGCTCAGCGTGGGCCGCGAGCTGGACCTGGAGCAGGTGCTGCGCCGGATCGTGGAGTCCGCGGTGGTGCTGGCCGACGCGGAGTACGGCGCGCTGGGCGTGGTCGACCGGCATCGGCTCTCGCAGTTCCTGCCGGTGGGCATGTCCGAGGAACAGGCGCACCGCATCGGCCCGTTGCCCAGTGGCCATGGGCTGCTCGGCGAGCTGATCCGCCACCCCCAGCCGCTGCGGCTCACCGATCTGTCGGAGCATCCGGCCAGCTACGGCTTCCCCGAGCACCATCCGCCGATGCGCTCGTTCCTGGGCGTGCCGATCCGGGTCCGTGACGAGGTCTTCGGGAATCTCTATCTGACCGAGAAGCGCGGCGGCGCCCAGTTCGACGCCGATGACGAGGCGGTGCTGACCACCTTGTCGGTCGCCGCCGGGGTGGCCATCGACAACGCCCGTCTGTACCACGAGAGCCGGCGGCGCGAGCAGTGGCTGGAAGCGCTCGGCGTCATCACCCGTACGCTGCTGGCGGGCACCTCGGCGGGCGAGGTGCTGAGTCTGATCGCCCGGCTCGCCCTCCAGGTGGCCCTCGCCGACTCGGCGGCGATCCTGCTGCCGGCCACCGGCACGGACTCGCTGATGGTCGAGGTGGCCGAGGGGCATGACGCCGAGCTCATCGGCGGGCTCGTGGTGCCGTCCGACGGCTCGCTGGCCGGGCTCGCGGCCCGCACCGGGCGCCCCGCGGTCGCCTCGGACGTACGGGTGGACTCGCGGGCCCGGTCCTGGCCGCTGCCGGCTCCGGAGAGCGAGTTCGGCCCGGTGGTGGCCGTACCGCTGGTCGCGGGCGAGCGGGCCTCCGGTGCGCTGCGGCTGTGCCGGCTGGCCGGGCGGCAGCCGTTCGACGACCATGAGGTGGAGCTGCTCTCGGGGTTCGCGGCGCAGGCGGCCCTGGCCCTGGAACTGGCCCGGCACCGCGCCGAGTCCGAGCACATGGCGCTGCTCCAGGACCGGGACCGGATCGCCCGGGACCTTCACGATCTGGCCATTCAGCGGCTTTTCGCGACCGGGCTCACGCTGCAGAGCGCGGGCCGGCTGATCGAGCGCCCGGAGGCGGCCGAACGGGTGGGGCGGGCCGTCGACGACCTGGACGAGACCATCAAGATCATCCGCTCCACGATCTTCGCCCTGCGCACGGTCGGGGACGACGGCGGCGAACCCGCCACGTTGCGGCGCCGGCTGGTCAAGGCCGTCCGCTCGGCCTCGGACACCCTGGGCTTCGCCCCGTCGCTGCTGATGGACGGCCCGGTGGACACCGATGTGCCGGACGAGACCGGCGACCATGTGCTGGCGGTGCTGGCCGAGGCGCTCAGCAACACCGTGCGGCACGCCCATGCCCAGCGGGTGGAGGTGCGGCTGACCGTCGGCGCCGACATCACCCTGGAAGTCACGGACAACGGGGTGGGCACCGGGGGCGCCGCCCCCAGCGGAGGACTGATCAATATGCGGTCCCGGGCCGAACTCCTGGGCGGCACTTTGGACATCGAGGCGCCCGAGGCGGGCGGCACCCGGCTGATCTGGTGCGTCCCGCTGCACCGCCGACGGCCCGCCGGAACGGCGAAAGGGCTGGCCCCGTGATATTGCTCTCTCTCCACCGAATACGCGCATATCCGGCCCGCCATGCGGTACTCACGAATGGGGAAGGGGGTATGTGATCCATGCGAATGATCTGGGGGCTGTGGCGCTGGCGGCGCAACCCGCTGCGCCGTAAGACGGACGTGATGGAGGCGTGCGCGGCACTGGTCGCCGCGGCGCTCATCCTGCTCGTCGCCCCCGCCGTCGGCTGGACATCGGGGTCCCTGGCACACGGGGCGCTGGTGAAGGCCGCGCAGAAGCAGCGCGCCGAGCGCCATCCGCTCTCGGCCACCGTGGTGAAGGTGCTGCCGCATCCGCCCATCGACTCCGATCCCGAGACCGCTTCCGCGAGAGACGCCCATCGCCGCGTCCTCGCCCGCTGGACGGGGCCGGACGGCAGCAAGCACGAGGGCACGCTGGGTGCTCACCCGGGCGCGGATCCCGGTGAGCGGTTCCGGGTCTGGACCGACGACCACGGCCGGCCAGTGGGCCGCCCGCTGGACACCGCGACGGCCACCACCCACGCCGTGCTGGCCGGAATCGGCGCGGCCGGGGTGACGGCGGTCCTGGTGGACGGCGCCCGGCGGCTGGTCGTATGGCGGCTCATGCGCCGGCGCTACGCACAGTGGGGCATCGCCTGGGAGCGGGCCGGTCAGGACTGGGGACGGGCGGACGCCGACAGCTGACCTGTGCGAGCGGGCAACGCCCGGCCGGGAGTTGTCATACGAACACACAACTCCCCCCGTGCTCCACAGCCACGTCAACTCATGGCGCCTCGCGCACGCTACGGTGGGGCATTCCATATGCGCAGCGGCAGTCAGCAGCGGCGGCCAGGCGCGCGCACACCGGCAACGCACGAGGTGGGGGCACAGCAGCACCATGGCACAGGGCTCGGTCGTCCAGGTGACGCACAGCGGAACGTCGCGGTGGCGGCGCCGCACCGGAGAGTACGCCTCCCTCACGGCGGCCCTGGAGGCCGCCGGGGACGGTGATGTGCTCTCCATCTCGCCCGGCACCTACCGCGAGAATCTGGTGGTGGGCCGGGCCGTCACCCTGCGCGGGCCCGAAGGCTCGGCACGCGGTTCGGTCCGGATCGCGCCGGTGGACGGAGTCGCGCTGACGATACGTGCCTCCGCCGTGGTCCAGGATCTGCATGTCGAGGGCCAGGACTCGGCCGCCCCCGCGCTGCTGATCGAGGACGGCACCCCGGAGCTGACGGACGTACGGGTGGCCACGCGCTCGGCGGTCGGCATCGAGGTGCGCGGCGGCGCCCGCCCGACCGTGCGGCGCTGCACCGTGGACAACCCCGCGGGCGTCGGGCTCAGCGTGCTGGACGGCGCGGGCGGGGTGTTCGAGGAGTGCGAGGTGGTGGCCGCCGGGCAGTCCGGGGTGGCGGTGCGCGGCGGTGCCCGTCCGCGCCTGGACCGCTGCCGGGTGCACCACGCCTCCGGGGCGGGCTTCTCGCTGACCGGCGAGGGCTCCTCGCTGGAGGCCGTCGGCTGTGAGGTGTACGAGATCCGGGGCGCCGGGGTGCAGGTCTCCGGGCGCGCGACCGGGAATCTGACCGACTGCCGGGTGCACCGTACGACGGCCGACGGGGTCAACCTGGACACGGACGCGGTGCTCACGCTCGCCGACTGCGAGATCCATGACATCCCGGAGAACGCGATCGACCTGAGGTCGCGTTCGGTGCTGACGCTGACCCGCTCCACGGTGCGCCGGTTCGGGCGCAACGGCCTGTCGGTGTGGGACCCGGGCACCCGGGTGGACGCCAACCAGTGCGAGCTGCACGAGAGCACCGGCGACTATCCGGCGGTGTGGGTGAGCGACGGCGCCACCGCGGTGCTCGACTCGTGCCGGGTGCGCGAGGTGCCGGACGCGCTGTTCGTCCTGGACCGGGGGTCGCGGGTCGACGTGGTCGACACCGATCTGTCCCAGGTGCGCTCCACCGCGGTCTCGGTCAGCGACGGGGCCATCGTCCAGCTCGACGACTGCCGCATCCGGGAGGCGGCCACCGGGGCGTGGTTCCGCGACCACGGCAGCGGCGGCACGCTCGCCAACTGCACCATAGACGGCGCCGCCACCGGAGTGATCGTCACCAAGGGCGCCGATCCGACAGTCGAGCGCACCACGGTCTCCGGGCCGACGGAGGCCGGGTTCTACGTCTCCGCCGAGGGCCGCGGCACCTTCACCGGCTGCCGGGTGACCGGCAGCGGGGGCTATGGCTTCCACATCATCGACGGCTGCCGCACCACCCTGACCCGGTGCCGTACGGAGCGGTGTGCGCGCGGCGGCTACGAGTTCTCCGAGGCGGGGCCGATCGTCGAGGACTGCACCAGCGACGAGAGCGCCACCACGGCGCTGGGCTCCCCGGGCGCGCCCGCCCAGCCCCAGGTCACCGCGCCCGCCGTGGAGACCGCCTCGACCGGCGGGCTGCTGGGCGGCGTCCCGGCGCAGCGAGCCGCCCAGACCTCCGCGCCGGCCGCCGAGCCCCCGGTCGCCGTCCGCCCGTCCACGGCGGTGCTGGGCGAACTGGACGCGCTGGTCGGGCTGGAGAGCGTCAAGCGCGAGGTGCGGGCCCTCACCGACATGATCGAGGTGGGCCGGCGGCGTCAGGAGGCCGGGCTCAAAGCCGCCTCCGTCCGCCGCCATCTGGTCTTCACCGGCTCCCCCGGCACCGGTAAGACGACGGTGGCCCGGCTCTACGGGGAGATCCTGGCCTCCCTCGGGGTGCTGGAGCGCGGCCATCTGGTGGAGGTCTCCCGGGTGGACCTGGTCGGCGAGCACATCGGCTCCACGGCCATCCGCACCCAGGAGGCGTTCGACCGGGCGCGCGGCGGGGTGCTGTTCATCGACGAGGCGTACGCCCTCTCCCCGGAGGACTCCGGCCGGGACTTCGGCCGGGAGGCCATAGACACGCTGGTCAAGCTGATGGAGGACCACCGGGACTCGGTCGTGGTCATCGTCGCGGGGTACACGGCGGAGATGGAGCGCTTCCTGTCCGTCAACCCCGGTGTGGCCTCCCGTTTCTCGCGCACCATCACCTTCGGCGACTACACCCCGGAGGAGCTGTTGCGGATCGTGGAGCAGCAGGCCGAGGAGCATGAGTACCGGATCGGCGAGGGGGCGTCGGAGGGGCTGCTGAAGTACTTCACGGCGCTTCCCAAGGGCCCCGCGTTCGGCAACGGCCGCACCGCCCGGCAGACCTTCGAGGCGATGGTGGAGCGGCACGCGGGCCGGGTCGCCCAGCTGAGCGACCCGACCACGGACGACCTCACGCTGCTCTACCCCGAGGACCTGCCGGAGCTCATCTGACCGGCGGCCTCCTCCGCCGGTGGCGGCGTCTGCTCCGGGAGCCGGGCCAGCAGCCCGGCCCGCTCCCGGTCGAAGACGGGGTCGGCCTGGTAGTCGCCGTGCCCCAGGATCGGCGCGGGCAGCGGGTGTTCGGTCGTACGGCCATAGGCCAGCGGGTCCTTGAGCGCGTCGCAGTCGACCTCGGGCCCGCTGCCGTCGGGCAGCTTGATGGGGCCGCCGATCGGGTCGGTGTAGCGCCACAGATTGCGCCAGCAGCGCACCTCGCCGTGGAGCGAGAGCAGCTGGGTGGGCCCGAAGTAGGCGGGGAACCAGCGCCCGTAGAGCCGCTCCAGCGGTGAGCCGTAGGTGAGCAGCGCGACCTGGCCGCGGGTGCGGTGGTCCACCTGCCAGACCGCCGCGGCGGCCAGCACACTGCCCTGGGAGTGGCCGGAGATGACCAGTCGGCCGCCGTGCCTGCGGGTCCAGGTCTCCATCCGCCAGGTCAGGTCGGGCACCGCCCGCTCGGCGTAGCACGGCGGCGCGAAGGGGTGGGCGGCGCGCGGCCAGAAGGTGCCCACGTCCCACAGGATTCCGATGGTGCGGCGGGCGGAGGGGCTGCGGTAGGCGCGGCGGGCCCAGGTGACCAGCATCAGGAAGGCCAGCCCCATCAACCAGGAGCCCAGCGCCTGCGCGGTCTGGGCGGCGGCGTCCACGGCCCCGGGCGCGCCGTCGGCGGCCCTTCCCGGCACCTCGTCGGTGACCCAGGCCGCGGTGACGGCCAGAGCGCCGAACAGCAGGGTCAGCAGTGCGACCGGACCGACGATCCAGGGGGCGGAGTCGGTGAGACCGGCGCGGGCGATCGTGCCCGCGATCCGCCGGGTGCGTACGGCGTCGGGCCGCTCCCCCGGATAGCCGTCCATGATGGTCGGCAGCAGCCGGTTGCGCACCCGCCACACCCTTACGGTGAAGATCACCAGCAGGACGACCAGGACCAGCAGCAGCGCGGGGATGGCCGTGGCCAGCCAGGTCAGCAGCACCGGAGGCGCTATCCCCGGCCCCTCACCCGGAGTGCCGCCGCCGTCCAGCCAGTCGGCGAAGCGCTGGGCGACACCTCCGGCGAGCAGCGCGCCGAGCCCGCAGGCGAGCACGGCGACGGCGGGCCCGGCGAGCCCGTACAGCGGGGTGCGGCCGGGCGCGGCCCGGTGCAGGACCAGGGCGCACACCGCCATGGTCACGATCAGCGCGCCCTCCCCGATGGCGATGGCGCAGAACGCCTCGTTGCCCGGCAGCTGGTCGGTGGAGACCCAGCCGGGGCGGGACCAGCCGGCGTACAGGACGGAGAGCGCCAGCACCGCGAGGGCGGCGCCGGGCAGCGCGGTGATGGTGAGGCGGTCCAGCTCCCCGTCGACCTTGGACTCGCTGCGGCCGCGGTAGCACACCACGGCCACCACCGTGACCGCGCCCGCGCAGAGCAGTGTCAGCAGTGCCCAGCCCGCGGTGTCCTGCGGCCCGCTGCCGCCCGGTTCGCGGTCATAGGTGGTGGTGGGCAGGGTCAGGCCCGCCGCGATGGTGAGGAAGCCCGCGGCGGTGTGCGCGGCACGCAGCCGGGCGACGATCCTGCGGCCGTACCAGAAGCCGGGCAGGCACAGCGCGGGGCGGTTGCCCGCCTCGGGCGTGGACTCGTCGACGGGGCGCTCCAGCGGCGGGGAGGCCTCGTACGCGCTCCAGGTGCGGTTGGACAGGTACCACAGCAGTCCGGTGAGCGCGCCGGGCAGCACCGCGGCGAGCGCGAGCCTGCGGCCGGGCTGGCTCCACCAGCCGTGGTTCGCCGGGGACAGGAAGCCGAGCCAGGACTTGCCCCCGGCGCAGTCGGCCGAACCGGCGCACTGCCAGGCGACCAGGTCCAGGGCCACCTCGCAGGCCCCGGCGATCAGCAGCACGGTCAGGGTGAGCGCCACGAGCCGGACGAGCAGGCCATAGGTGCGCACGGTCCGCTCGCGCCGGTCGGCCGGGGGCCGCATCCAGTGGGCGAGGTTGGCGACCATGAACGGCAGTAAAAGCAGCCACAGGGCGCGGGAGCTGTTGCCCGAGGTGAGGTTGCACCAGACGTACGCCTCACGGATCGGGCCGTCGCGGTCCGGGCCCTGGCGGTCCTCCGGCGGGCGCTGCTCGGCGTCGATGTCGTCCGCCCTGCGGTAGACCGCCGCGGTCTCGTCGCCGGTGACCAGGCTGGTGCGCGGATCGCCCAGCATCTCCTCGGGGCTGGTGCCGCCCACTCCGTGGACGAGGAGTTCCAGATCGGGTGGTGGGGCCCCGCCCCTGCGGGCTGTCATCGCCTGTTCCGACGCGTCGGCCGGCGTGTCCGTACGCATGGTCGATGGCACCGTGTCCCCCGATCCGGTGTGGTGCGGTCGTTCTGGCTCCAGGATTGTGCCCATCGGCCACCTTCCCCGACCCTGACACGGCGGGCGTGGCGAAATCGTAACCCCGGGTGCACCGGCGCTCGGCTGACCTCGCCTCGTGCGAAGATGAACGCGCGGGCGACGAGGGCCGGCCGGAGGGAGACGTGGCAGGGTGAGCGACAACCAGAACCTGCTCGCGGAGCAGCGGCGTGCCCTGATTCTCGATGAGGTCAGGCGGCGCGGCGGGGTGCGGGTCAACGAGCTGACACGCAAGCTCAATGTCTCGGACATGACGGTTCGTCGCGATCTGGACGCGCTGGCCAGGCTGGGCGTCGTGGAGAAGGTGCACGGCGGGGCCGTGCCGGTAGCCGAGGCGAGCACATACGAGCCCGGGTTCGAGGCCAAGTCGGGCCTTGAGCTGAGCGCCAAGGAGGACATCGCCAAGGCGGCGGCCGCGATGGCCACGCCGGGCACCGCGATCGCCCTGGCCGGGGGCACCACGGCCTTCGCACTGGCCCAGCAGCTGCTGGAGGTGCCCGATCTGACAGTGGTCACGAACTCGGTCCGGGTGGCCGATGTGTTCTACAACGCCCAGCGGTCGGCGGCGCTCGGCGGGGTGGGCCCTCGCCCGGGCGCGGCCACCGTCGTGCTCACCGGCGGGGTGCGGACGCCGTCGGACACGCTGGTGGGGCCGGTCGCGGACGCGGCGGTGCGCTCGCTCCACTTCGATGTGCTCTTCCTCGGGGTGCACGGCATATCGGTGGAGGCGGGTCTGTCGACGCCGAATCTCGCGGAGGCGGAGACCAACCGCCACTTCGTCAGGGCCGCGCGGCGGGTGGTGGTGGTCGCGGACCACACCAAGTGGGGCACGGTGGGGCTGAGTTCCTTCGCCTCGCTGGACCAGGTGGACGCGCTGGTCACGGACCCGGGGCTGCCGGAGGATGCGCGGGCGGAGATCTCCGAGTATCTGCCGGAGCTGGTGGTGGCGGGCGAGCCGGTCCGCACCGCAGACATCTGACACCCCGACAGTTATCGTGTGTCCATGACACACCGGTTGCGTTCCGTCGGACTGGAGTACGTCGAGACCGCACCGTTGCGGCTCGTCTTCGTCGCCGAGGTCTCGGCCTCTCCTGAGGCGGTGTTCGAGGCGTTCACCGATGTCGAGGGCTGGCCGCGGTGGTTCCGCGCGGTGAAGGACGCCCGCTCCACGGACGGCGGCAAGGGCAGGGCGATCCGCCTCGTGGGCGGCGGCCGCTTCCGCGAGACGGTCATGGCGGCCGATCCGCACGAGCGCTACGCCTACCGGGTCGACGAGACCAACGCACCGGGGCTGCGGGCGCTGCTGGAGGAGTGGACGCTGCGACCCTCGGACGGCGGCGGGACCGTGGTGCGTTATGTGTTCGCGGTGGACGGCACGGTACTGCTGCGCGGTGTCGTGCGGGCGATGCGGCCGGGTCTGCGGCGCGCGTTCCACCAGGCGGTGCGGAACCTGGACCGGATGGTGGCGGCGGCCTGACGACGGCCGTAAGGGCGTGACGGCGGCCATACACGCCGCCTGACGACGGCCGTAAGGGCGGCGGTCAGTCCGTCCAGTTGCCGGTGGTGAGGAAGATGTCGAGCGTCTTCACATACGGCTCGATGTCCAGCCCCTGCTCCTCGAGCCACGCGTCCGAGTAGTACTTGTCCAGATACCGCTCCCCCGGATCGCACAGCAGCGTCACCACGCTCCCCGTCCGCCCCGCGGCGACCATCTCCGCGACGATCCGCAGCGCGCTCCACAGCCCGGTCCCGGTGGAGCCGCCCGCCTTACGGCCGATGGCCCGCTCCAGGGCGCGCGCGGCAGCGACGCTCGCCGCGTCCGGGACCTTCATCATCCGGTCGATCGCGCCCGGTACGAAGCTGGGCTCCATCCGGGGGCGGCCGATGCCCTCGATGCGTGAGCCGTGGTCGCTGGCGGCGTGGGCGTCATGGTGGACCCAGCCGTCGAAGAAGCAGGAGTTCTCCGGGTCGGCGACGCACACCCGGGTGTCGTACTGCATGTAGTGGACATAGCGGGCGATGGTCGCCGAGGTGCCGCCGGTGCCCGCCGTGGCCACGACCCATGCCGGTTCGGGATAGCGCTCCAGACGCAGCTGCTGATAGACCGACTCGGCGATGTTGTTGTTGCCGCGCCAGTCCGTGGCCCGCTCGGCGTAGGTGAACTGGTCCATGTAGTGGCCCCCGGATTCCGCCGCGAGGGCGGCGGACTCCTCGTACATCGTCCGCGGGTCGTCCACGAAATGGCACTGGCCGCCATGGAATTCGATCAGGCGGCACTTCTCCCGGCTGGTCGTGCGGGGCATCACCGCGATGAAGGGCACGCCGATCAGCTTGGCGAAGTACGCCTCGGATACGGCGGTCGAGCCACTGGACGCCTCGATCACGGGCTTGCCCGGCCGGATCCAGCCGTTGCACAGCCCATAGAGGAACAGCGAGCGTGCCAGGCGGTGCTTGAGACTTCCCGTGGGATGGGTGGACTCGTCCTTGAGGTAGAGGTCGATCCCCCAGCGCTCGGGCAGCGGGAAGCTCAGCAGATGGGTGTCCGCGGACCGCTGGGCGTCGGCCTGCACCTTACGGACGGCTTCCTTCAGCCACTCGCGGTAGCCGTGGTCGCTGCGATCCACGTCGATCGTCTCGATACTCCCGCGCGCCGTGCCGTCCAACGCCCACTCCTTCTGCTTGTGCCTCATGCCCAGCCCAGGTGGCATACTCATGCCGTTTCGATCCTCATTGTCCCCCAGTGCGCCCTGGTGTCCGGGGCCGGTCACGGGCACACTGCGCAACAGGGAAAATGAGAGGCGGCGGCACAGTGCCAGTCGGAGCCATCGGGGAGGCGGTTGTGATGGCCGATACGGAGTTCAACGCCAGGGGAGTGCGGATCGAGCGGTTCCTGCGCTCGGTCACCCGCGCCGGACAGGTCATGATCAAGGACGGCAGGCTGCAGTTGCTGACCAGTTACGGCAGCGAGATCGACAGCGCGCCCGTGCAGTCGGTGCGTGCGAGCAAGCCCTGGTTCGTGGACGGGGACCAGGCCATGGCCACCGTGAACGGCACCCGTTACCGCCTCACCCTCGGCTCGCAGGACGTCAAGTCCACCTCGGCCAAGTCCGGCTCGGGCGCCGCCAGCCGCTTCCTCGACGCCGTCCGGTCCGCCCGGGGGCATGCCTCGAAGAGGTGAGGCGGCCGAGTTGCGCATGCGCTTGGTGGGACCGACCCTGGACGAGTATCAGTATCACTGAGGGTCAACAAGCGGTGACGCTGAGAACCGTCCCACCGGTCGCGCCCAGCAGCCACCACTGCTGAACGTGTTCGTCGCCCGCATCTGAATCAGGCTAGCCCCACGTCTTCAGGGAGTCGCAGCCGTGATCAGTCGTCCTAGCAGGCATTGCACGGTGGAGCTGCAGGCCCTGCCGTCGCGGATCGGACAGGTCCGCAGAATCGTGTCGGCGCAGTTGCGCTACTGGCATCTGGATCCGCTCATCGACCCGGCGGCGCTCGGCGTCACCGAACTGCTCACCAATGTCCATCGGCACGCCGAGCCGGACAAGCAGTGCACGGTGGAGATCGCTCTCATGCTGGACCGGCTGACCGTTTCGGTCCGCGACCAGGATCCGCGACTGCCTCGCGTTCAGGCGTGCGATCCCTTCGCCACCCATGGCAGGGGGCTCGCGTTGGTCGCGGCCGTCAGCCAGAGCTGGGGGATGCACGCGCGGGACGACGGCAGCGGGAAGGTCGTCTGGTTCACACTGGCCGTGCCGCGGTCCACCGCCACCGCCAAGCCGCCCTTCGCGTCGCATGGAACGGGCCGCACCGCGCCGCCCCTTC
>NZ_JAAAYH010000003.1:0-76583 GCF_018035285.1 Streptomyces sp. MK37H
GAACGACGGGCCCGGGGACACCCCGCCGCAGCGCTGAGACGGCCCCTGAGGGCCTCCTTGCAGCCTCTTAGGAGTCCTGGAAGCCCCACTCAGGCCCCCACTCAGGGGCCCAGGAGGCCCCCAGGCCAGGCAGGCCCTCTGGGCCCCAGGCCCCTGGCGGCCCTCAGGACCGCCCGTTGACGGCCGGCTGGGTCCCGGGGGCCAGGACGCCGCACAGCGAGACCGTGGTCCGGCCCGTGGTGTACGGGTCGGTGCCCGTCGGGGCGTCGCCCTTGGCGCTCTGGCCGGCGAGCATCGGCCGCAGATAGCCGGAGGCGTTCGCGGCGCATGCCTGCGGGCCCGCCAGCACGGTGCTCTGCACCAGCTCCAGATGGCGGTCGCGCAGATCGTCCCGGTCGAAGCGGAACCGCGTCTCACGGCGCACGGTGAACAGCGAGGCATGGTCCGGTCCGCGCTCATGGGCCGGCTGGAGCGCGTAGACGAAGACGTGGTCGGCGGCGACCTCCAGGGTCGCGGCGCTGCGCTCGATGACCGTAAGGGTGCCGCGGACCCGCACCGGGGTGTCGGCCAGGGTCACCTCGGCCGGGTTGAAGCGGTTCAGCCAGCCGGTGGCCGCATGCCGCCCGTCGTCGACCGGGTGTTGGAAGCTCTGGTCGAACTGGGTCTGCTGGGCCGGGTCCAGCAGCAGCCTTACGGCCTGCACCGGGCCGCCCGTGAGCACACCCGGGTCGATGGCGGACTTGACCAGGTAGTCCTTGGCGGTGGTGAGCGCCGTCATCACCTGGCTCTCGGAGAAGTTCTGGGTGCGGCGGGCGCCGGGCACAGTGACCCCTTCGGCGCCGGTGCGGAACTCGGCGGCCGGGCTGCCACGGAACAGCCGGTCCGGCGGCCCTCCGGGCACCTCACCGCGCGGCGCGAGCGGCACCACGCTGCTGTGCAGCGGCTCCACGGTCTGCGGCTGCGGCGTCTGGTACGGGTGGCGCACCCCCATGTAGACGGCCGCGGCGAATGCGATGGCGATCAGCAGGACGAGCGCGACGGCCTGGCGGGACGCCCCGGCCCTGGCCCAGGCGTGCCGACTGCGCACCGCCCGCGCGTGCTCGCCCATGCGCTCGTCGGCGGAGAACTCCTGGAGCCGGGCAGCACGGACGAACGACTCGTCGAACACGACGGAGCGGTACTCGTCCTCACCACCTCCCGGGACGCCCTCGGGTGTCCCCTCGGGAGGGTCTCCACGCCCGGCCATACCTCAAGAGTAGGTCGCCAGGGGCGACGGTAAACGCGGTGGTACTCCACAACTTGGGAGGCGAGTGCGGAGGAAACGCCCCATAGGCCGCGACGTGCTAGTGCCGCGTCAGTCAAGGTTTGCCCGGTAGCGAGGCGTCCTGGTGCGGTCAGCTGCAAGGCGCCGAATCGGCCTCGAGGGGCACCGCCCGGACGAAGTCCGGGGGAGGGCCTACTCGGCCGGTTCGGCAACGCCGCCGGGGGCACCTCCCAGCGGTAGCTGGGGGCGGCCGTGCCAGGGCGGCGAGCGGGGCAAACCTTGGCTGACGCGGCACTAGCGAGGTCCGAGGACGTCACCGCGACGGCGGTACGGCGGAGGCGGTCGAGCCCTTGGCGCCGGTCGGCTCCGGGGCCGACTCCGACCCCGAGGGCTCCAGGCGCGGCTGCCCCGAGGGCGAGCCGTCGACACCGCTGGTGGCGGGCGGCGGGGCGGGGTCCTGGCGGTTGCCCGAGGCGCCCCGGTAGACGGCCGTGAAGGCCAGGGCGACCACGCCGATGCCCATCAGGACGGCCAGCAGCCAGGCCACCGGGCGGTGCCAGCGGGCATGGCCGCGGTAAGGGCGCCCCGCGCTGCCGTAACGCCCATAAGGGCCGTAGGCGTCGTCCCCGTCCCGCCCCGGGCCGAAGCGCCCGTCGGGGTCGTCCGCGCCGTAGAAGTCGGCCTCCGCGCCGTACCCGTCGTCGAAGAGCTCGTCCTCGGGCGGGACCCCGGCCCTGCGGCGCCGGGACGCCTCGGCCTCGGCACGGGCCTCGGCTGCGGCCAGCATCCGCTCGATGGCGGTGGGCTCATGGATCGGGGCCGACCGTACGAAGTCCTCGTCGAAGACCACGGCGGCGAACTCGTCGTTCGTCTCGCCGTGGCTGCGGTCGTCGGGCTCGTCGCCGTCCGGGAACGGCTTGCCCCCCACGTCGTCCGGCACCCATTCAGAGTAGACCGGACGGGTCAATTTGGGCAGGGTGAAATGGTATTCGGGGGAAGATCCACCCCAGCGGCGCCGGAAATCGACCATCCCCCGAACGGGTGAGTCAGCGGGTGTGGCCGTCGCCGGTGACGATGTACTTCGTCGAGGTCAGCTCGGGCAGCGCCATGGGCCCCCGGGCGTGCAGCTTCTGGGTGGAGATGCCGATTTCGGCGCCGAAGCCGAACTGCCCGCCGTCGGTGAACCGCGTGGAGGCGTTCACGGCGACCGTGGTGGAGTCCACGAGCTGGGTGAAGCGGCGGGCGGCCTGCTGGGACGACGTGACGATGGCCTCGGTGTGCCCGGAGGACCACAGGCGGATGTGGCTCACCGCGGCCTCCAGGGAGTCCACGACGCCCGCCGCGATGTCGTACGAGAGGTACTCGGTCTCCCAGTCATCGACCACCGCCGGGACCACGGTGGCCTTGGAGCCCTCCGCGAGCGCCATCACCCGCTCGTCCGCGTGGACCGTGACCCCGGCCTCGGCCAGCGCGTCCAGGGCGCGGGGCAGGAACCGGGCGGCGATGTCCTGGTGCACCAGCAGCGTCTCCGCCGCGTTGCACACGCTCGGCCGCTGGGCCTTGGAGTTCACCAGGATCTCGACCGCCATGTCGAGATCGGCCTCGGCGTCCACGTACACATGGCAGTTGCCGGTGCCGGTCTCGATGACCGGGACCGTGGACTCCTCGACGACCGTACGGATGAGGGACGCGCCGCCACGCGGGATCAGCACGTCCACCAGACCACGGGCGCGCATCAGCTCGCGCACCGACTCCCGGCTCTCGCCCGGCACCAGCTGCACCGCGTCCGCGGGCAGCCCCGCCCCGCCGACGGCGTCGCGCAGGACCTTCACCAGCGCGGCGTTGGAGTGGGACGCCGACGAGGAGCCACGCAGCAGCACCGCGTTGCCCGACTTCAGGCAGAGCGCCGCGGCGTCCACCGTCACATTGGGCCGGGCCTCGTAGATGATCCCGACGACGCCGAGCGGAACGCGCACCTGGCGCAGGTCGATCCCGTTGGGCAGCGTGGAGCCGCGCACCACCTCGCCGACCGGGTCGGGCAGCGCGATCACGTCGCGGACGTCGGAGGCGATGGCCCGCACCCGCTCGGGGGTGAGCGTCAGCCGGTCCACGATGGCGTCGCTGGTGCCGGCCTCGCGGGCCCGCTCCACATCGGCCGCGTTGGCCTCCACGATCTCCTTGGTGCGCACCTCCAGGGCGTCGGCCATCGCGAGCAGCGCGTCGTCCTTGACGGCGCGCGGCAGCGGCGCGAGATCGGCGGCCGCGACCTGGGCCCGGTAGGCGGCCTGGAGGACCGGGGACTTCGGCCAGGGGTCGGTGAGCGGCGACGTGGGTGCGCTGGTCATGCCCGAAGCGTACTGAGCCGGGAGCGGAGATCCACGCCCTATTCCGCGATTCGAGATGGCATTCTCACATCTCGGCACCGCACATCCGTCCTCAGAACGGATGCACGCCCACCGGGGAGGCCGGTGGCGGCCCGTACCCCTCCGCGACCCGCTGGTGATACGTATCACGGTCGATGACCTCGAGCCCCACGATCTCCCAGGGCGGCAGCTTGGCCGAGGCCCGGTGCTCGCCCCACAGCCGCAGCGCGACCGCCGCGGCGTCGTGCAGATCACGGGCCTCTTCCCAGTAGCGGATCTCGGCGTGATCGTTGGCATAGCGGCTGGTCAGCAGGAACGGATGGTCATGGGCCAGCTGCTCGAGCGCCCTGCGGACCTCTGGCAGCGGCGCCTCGCTCCCCGAGACGCTGAGGGTGATGTGCCACAGCCGGGACGCCTCGCCACGCCCGGCATGGTGCGCCACGGCGTCGCCGGACCCGGCGTCGCCCGCTCCGACACTGGTCAGGGTGCGCTCCGCCGCCCCTCTGGGCGACGCCCCCGGGCGCCCTCGTCTCACCGGCGGCCTCCTGTAACTCGCTGCTCCGCTCACGCGCGGGCGGAGCATCTCGTGACGGTGCCATGGCCGCGGCCTTCCGCTCGGACTCCGCCGCGTCTCCCACAGCCGGCGCGCTGCCCCGCGCGACCCCGTTGAACAAAGTTGACCAGCCCACGCCCGCCCGCGGGGCGCTTTTGAGGTTTTTCGGAGGGGGGTTATTTTCCGGCGGCTCGGTTGTCCCCCCAGCTACCGCTGGGAGGTGCCCCCGCGAGGGTGCCCGTGCCGTCGGAGCGGCTCACTCCAGGACGACGAGGTCGTCGCGGTGGACCACCTCGCGTTCATAGGCCGGGCCGAGCTCGCGGGCCAGGTCCCTGGTCGAGCGGCCGATCAGCTGCGGGATCTCCTTGGCGTCGAAGTTGACCAGTCCACGGGCCACGGGGCGGCCCCCGGTGTCCCTCAGCTCGACCGGATCACCGGCGGTGAATTCGCCCTCCACGGCGGCGATCCCGGCGGGCAGCAGCGAGGTGCGGCGCTCCACGACGGCCCGTACCGCGCCGTCGTCCAGGGTGAGGGCGCCGCGTGGCGCGGAGGCGTGGGCGAGCCAGAGCAGCCGGTTCGCCGAGCGGCGGCCGGTGCGGTGGAAGAACGTGCCCGTATGGCGGCCGAGCAGGGCGTCCCCGGCCCGGCTGGCGGAGGTGAGCACCACCGGGACCCCGGCCGCGGTGGCGATCCGGGCCGCCTCGACCTTGGTGACCATGCCACCGGTGCCCACCCCGGAGCGGCCCGCGCTGCCGATGGAGATGCCGTCCAGGTCCTGAGGGCCCCGGACCTCGTCGATCCGGGAGGTGCCGGGAGTCCTGGGGTCCCCGTCGTACAGACCGTCCACATCGGAGAGCAGCACCAGCAGATCCGCCCGGACGAGATGGGCGACCAGGGCCGCGAGCCGGTCGTTGTCGCCGAACCGGATCTCGTCCGTGGCCACCGTGTCGTTCTCGTTGACGATCGGCAGCGCCCCCATGGCCAGCAGCTGGTCCAGGGTGCGGGTGGCGTTGCGGTAGTGGGCGCGGCGGCTGGTGTCGTCCGTGGTGAGCAGCACCTGGCCGACCCGGCGCCCGTAGCGCGCGAATGAGGCCGTGTAACGGGCCACCAGGAGCCCCTGCCCGACACTCGCGGCCGCCTGCTGGCGGGCGAGGTCGCGGGGGCGCCGGTCCAGGCCCAGCGGCGCCAGCCCGGCGGCGATGGCGCCGGAGGAGACCAGGACTATCTCCTTGCCGTTCGTGCCGCCCTTACTGTCGCCGCCCTTACCGTCGCCGTCCCTGCCGCCGTCGCCCTTACCGTCACCGTCGAGCACCTTGGCGAGCACGTCGACCAGCGCGTCCACGCGGTCCGCGTCCAGGCCCCCCGCCGCGGTGGTGAGGGAGGACGAGCCGACCTTGACCACGATCCTGCGGGCGGCGGCCACCTCGTCCCGTACCGCCGACCCGTCCTGCTCCGCCACGCCGCTCCCTCGCTCGTCCCCGGCCCATCACACGCCCCGAAAAACGCATGCCTTACACACTCATCATGACAAGGGGGCAATCTACGACAGCCGGTCCTCGCCCGCCTCGGCATTTCACCCCCCGGACACCGCCCGCGCACATCGCCTCACGCACCGCCATCAGCGCCCCGCGGACACCTCTCGGGGGACCTTTGACACCGATTGCGACCGGTTGGCACCGGCGCGGATTGTCACCGGGCGGGGCGTCGGCATACGGTCAGGGGTCCCCCCAGTCCGTTGCCCTCCTGCCAGGAGCCCTCCCCGTGCCCTCTGCCGGAATCGCCCCACGCCGGGTCGTACAGCTGACGGCGCTGCTCGCGATGCTCGTGTTCTTCGCCACACAGCTCGTCGGCGCCGTGCTTCCGAACGTACCGCTTTTCATCGCCGCCTCGGCGTGCGGTCTCGCGCTCGATCTCTTCCTGCAGCACAAGCAGCCCGGTCTGCTGTCGCTGCTGGGGAAGATCCGCCTCGACGTCACGGTGCGCCAGCTGTTCCGCGACATGCTCATCATGGTCGGGCTGCTGCGCATCGAGGGCATCAATCCCCTGCACGAGCAGGCGCCCCTGACCGTGGGGCTGCTGCTCTTCTACCTGGTGCACTTCGCCTGCCAGGCGGCGGCCATCCTGGTCCGCCGGAGCCGCCAGCTGCCGTTCGTCACGCGCAACATCGACGCGTCCGCGCTGCGCCTGAGCGAGGCCCCGCCGCGGCTGTTCGCCCGCCAGCACGGGCGTCGTCTGCTGCGGCTGGCCGCGCCGGTCACCGCCGGTCTGCTGGTCACCGCCGCCACCAAGAACGCCGTCTGGGGCGGCGTCGGCCTGACGATCGCGCTGGTGATCGGCATCGGCGGCACGGCCCACCTCGCCGGCTGGCTGCTGCCGCGCAAGCGCGTGGCGAACGAGGCCACGGCCCTGCGCTGGCTGGACCAGTGGCTGGCCGACTACCAGCCGACCGTGGGCATGTACTTCTCCGGCGGCAACTCCTCCGCGTACCAGGCGAACATGTGGCTCTCCACGCTCGCCGCGCTCGACGGCAAGCCGATCATCGTGCTCCGTGAGCGGTTCATGGTGCAGAAGGTGGAGGCGACGGACGTGCCGATCGTCTGCCTCCCCAAGGTCGCTCATCTGATGCGGCTGGAGCACTCGACGCTCAAGGTGCTGCTGCACCCGGCGAACTCCGGCAAGACCTCGCAGGTGCTGCGCATCCCCTCGATCAAGCACGCGTTCATCAACCACGGCGAGAGCGACAAGCTCTCCAGCTGCAACCCGTACGCCAAGGCGTACGACGAGGTGTGGGTCGCGGGCCCGGCGGCGCGCGAGCGCTACCAGCTCGCCGACATCGGCGTCGAGGACAAGGACGTCGTGGAGGTCGGCCGGCCGCAGCTTGCCCCGATCCGCCCCTACGCGGGCGTGCCCACCGGTGAGTTGACGACGGTGCTGTACGCGCCGACCTGGGAGGGCTGGGACGGGAACCCCGGCAACACCTCGGTGATCCTGGCCGGTGAGAACATCGTCCGCGAGCTGCTCGCCGACCCCAAGGTGCGCCTGCTGTACAAGCCGCACCCGATGACCGGCTCCGTGGACCCGCGCGCGGGTCGTGCCAACGACCGCATCAAGGCGATGATCGCCGAGGCGAACACCAAGCGCACCGGCGACCGCCCCGGCGCGGAGGCCGCCGCCGAGCTGGCCCGGTGCGCCGATGAGCTCAACCGGCTCACCAGCACCTCCTTCCGCCCCAGCGCGGACGAGATCGAGCGCATGAAGCTCCAGGGGGCCCCGGACGGCGACCGCGCGGCGGCCGTCGCCGCGGCCACCGCCGCCTGGGAGAGCGCCTACTGGGCCTCGCTGCCGGTCTGGGAGCACCAGATCATCACCGGTCCGCGTCCGGCGATCTTCACCTGCTTCAACCAGGCCGACGTGCTGATCAGCGATGTCTCCAGCGTGGTCTCGGACTACCTGACGAGCGAGAAGCCGTACGCCGTGGCGAACACCAGCGGGATGACGGAGGAGGAGTTCCGGGCGGGCTTCCCGACCGTGCGCGCCGCCACGATCCTCACGCCGGAAGCCGCGGGCGTGACCGGACTGCTGGAAGCGGTCCGCGACCCCGAGAAGGACACCCTCGCGGGCGCCCGCGCCGAGCTGAAGGTGCATCTGCTCGGCCCGTCCGACCCGCCGTCGCTGGTGCGCTTCGACCGGGCCACGCAGGACCTGTGCCGCAAGGCCGACGAGCGGCGGGCCCGGATGGCCACCCGGCTCACCGACGAGATCCCCTCGCAGCGTGAGGCCCGGGACGCGGCGGAGGAGATGGAGCTGGAGGCCGGCTCGCCGGAGCCGGAGGAGACCGCGACGGTCTGACGTCCGACGGTCCGGGCCGACGGCAGGCACCGAGAGCATGACGAAGGGCCCGGGAGATCCCTCCCGGGCCCTTCGTCATGCCACCTGCCGGGCGGCGCCGAGAAGCGCGCTCAGAGCCCGCGCAGGGGTCCCGGAGCAGACATGGCGCCCCAGGCCCCCGCTACGGCCGCGCGGCCCTCAGAACGGTTTGAACGTGTCGAACTCCTCGTCCGCCTCGTCCCGCTCGGCGTCCCGGTCCCGCCGCCGCTGCGCGGCCGGGCGCGGGGTGTCGAAACGGTGGTCCTCGCCACGGCGGCCCAGCATCTCCGCGCCGGTCGCGAGGCTCGGCTCCCAGTCGAAGACGACCGCGTCGTCCTCGGGGCCGATGACGACCTCGTCGCCCGAGTGGGCGCCCGCCTTCATCAGCTCCTCCTCGACGCCGAGGCGCGCCAGGCGGTCGGCGAGGTAGCCCACGGCCTCGTCGTTGGCGAAGTCGGTCTGGCGGACCCAGCGTTCGGGCTTCTCGCCCAGCACGCGGTAGAAGCCCTCCTCGACGACGACCCTGAAGCCCGCGTCGTCCACGGCCTTCGGCCGGATGACGATCCGGGTCGCCTCCTCCTTCGGCTTCGCCGCCCGCGCCTCCGCGACGATCTTCGCCAGGGCGAAGGACAGCTCCTTGAGGCCGAGATGGGCAACCGCCGAGGCCTCGAGGACCTGGTAGCCGCGGGCCTCCAGATCGGGCCGGATGATGTCGGCGAGGTCGTTGCCGTCGGGGATGTCGACCTTGTTGAGCACGACGACCCGCGGCCGGTCGTCCAGACCGCCGTACTGGGCCAGCTCCGCCTCGATGACATCGAGGTCGGTCAGCGGATCGCGCTCGGACTCCAGCGCCGCGGTGTCCAGCACGTGCACCAGCACCGAGCAGCGCTCGACATGGCGCAGGAACTCCAGGCCGAGGCCCTTGCCCTGGCTGGCGCCGGGGATCAGGCCGGGGACGTCGGCGATGGTGTAGACGGTCGAACCGGCCGTGACCACACCGAGGTTGGGCACCAGCGTGGTGAACGGATAGTCGGCGATCTTCGGCTTGGCCGCCGAAAGCACCGAGATCAGCGAGGACTTGCCGGCGCTCGGGTAGCCGACGAGGGCCACGTCCGCGACGGTCTTCAGCTCCAGGATGACGTCCCCGGAGTGACCCGGCTCGCCCAGCAGCGCGAAGCCGGGGGCCTTGCGGCGGGCTGAGGCGAGCGCGGCGTTGCCGAGGCCGCCGCGGCCGCCCTGGGCGGCGATGTAGGTGGTGCCCTCCCCGATCAGATCGGCCAGGACGTTGCCCCGCTTGTCGAGGACGACGGTGCCGTCCGGGACCGGCAGGACCAGGTCGGTGCCGTCCTTGCCGGAGCGGTTGCCGCCCTCGCCGGGCTTGCCGTTGGTGGCCTTGCGGTGGGGGCTGTGGTGGTAGTCGAGCAGGGTGGTGACGGACTGGTCCACGACCAGGATCACATCGCCGCCCCGGCCGCCGTTGCCGCCGTCCGGTCCTCCGAGCGGCTTGAACTTCTCGCGGTGCACGGAGGCGCAGCCGTGGCCTCCGTTACCCGCGGCGACATGCAGTTCGACGCGGTCCACGAAGGTGGTCATGACGGGTGCCTCCAGTTACATACGGGTTCAGGGGTGTTCTGATGTGCCTCACGCTCGTAACGCGCCGAGGGCGGACCCGCTTCCCGTCACGGGAAGAGCGGTCCGCCCTCGGAAAAGGCTGTGCGATATCGCCCGGGCTGATTACTCAGCGACCGGAACGATGTTCACGACCTTGCGGCCACGGCTGGTGCCGAACTGCACCGCACCGGCGGCCAGCGCGAACAGCGTGTCATCGCCGCCGCGGCCGACACCCGTGCCCGGGTGGAAGTGCGTGCCGCGCTGGCGGACCAGGATCTCACCCGCGTTGACGACCTGGCCGCCGAAGCGCTTGACGCCGAGCCGCTGGGCGTTGGAGTCGCGACCGTTCCGAGTGGACGATGCGCCCTTCTTGTGTGCCATCTCTCCTCAGTCCCTTACTTCGCAGCCGAGTCGATGCCGGTGATCTTCAGCGCGGTGTGCAGCTGGCGGTGGCCGATCCGCTTCCGGTAACCGGTCTTGTTCTTGTACTTCAGAATGTCGATCTTGCCACCCTTGTGGTGGTCGACGACCTCGGCGTGAACCTTCACACCGGCCAGGACCCACGGGTCGCTGGTGACGGCATCGCCGTCGACAACGAGCAGAGTGGAAAGCTCGACGGTGTCGCCGACCTTGTTGCCGGCCAGACGGTCGACCTCGATGACATCGCCCACGGCCACCTTCTGCTGGCGGCCGCCGGTGCGCACGATTGCGTACACGCGGTTCTCACTCTCTCGCTAGAAATCGGGACCTCTGATGCCAGCCGCCCAACACGGCCCACGAGGGTCGTGACAACCGAGTGATCATGCGATTCAGCATCGGCCGAACGGCCTCTTCCGGCGAAGCGGAAGGGATGTGCTCAGGGGTTTGGCGTACAGACGCCAAGCGTCAAGGTTACCAGAGCCTCGAAGGGCGCCTGCGCGGGTACGCGGGCGCCCCTCGGGGGCCGGGTGCCGTCAGTCGTCGGCGGCGGCCGAGACCGACTGCGGAGTCTGCTGCTCCGCCGCCGCGGTCTTCTTCGCCGCCGACTTCTTGGCGGTCGTCTTCTTGGCCGTGGTCTTCTTGGCGGCCGTCTTCTTCGCCGCCGTCTTCTTCTCGGCGGTCTTCTTGGCCGCCGCCTTCTTGGCGGGAGCCTTCTTGGCCGCCTTACGGGCGGTCTTCTTCGCCGGTGCCGCGGTCTCGGCCTCGCCCTCGGCGGACGCGCTCTCGGGCGCCGCCTCCGGCTCGGGCTTCGACCCGGACTCCGGCTCCGACTCCGCGGAAGACCCGCTCACGACCACCACGGCCGCCTCCTCGGAGCCCGTCGGCGAGCCCGCGGGGGCGCTCACCTTACGGGTCGCACGGCGGCGCGTACGCGGCGCGGGCACGCCCTCGAGCGGGGCCGGCTCCTCGGCGGGAGCGGCGGCGGGGGCCTCGGCGGCCGCCCCCGGCTCCGCCTGGGCCGCCTCCCGACGCTCGTCGGCCACCACGACCACCACGCCCTCCGGCTCCTTGGCGGCCTTCGGGGCGCCCGCCGGGGCGGACACCTTACGGGTGGCACGGCGGCGCGTACGCCCACGGGTCGCGGCGGCCTCGGCCTCCGCGGCGCTGCTGTACAGCTCCTCGTCGGCCGCGAAGACCGGCTCGGGCAGCGGCTTGGGCTGGGTGGCCTCCGCCGCGATCTCGGCCGCCGCCTCGGTGACGTCCTCGGACTCCGCCTCGGCTTCGGCCTCGGCCTCGGCCGCTGCGGCCCGCTCCTGCTGCTGAGCGCCACCGGCAGCGGACTTCTTCTTCTTGCGCTTGCCGCCACCGCCGCCGGCGGACGACGCCAGGTCCATGTGGACGATCACGCCGCGGCCGTTGCAGTGCACACAGGACTCGGAGAAGGACTCCAGCAGCCCCTGGCCGACCCGCTTACGGGTCATCTGGACCAGGCCGAGCGAGGTGACCTCGGCCACCTGGTGCTTCGTACGGTCCCGGCCCAGGCACTCCAGCAGCCGCCGCAGCACCAGGTCGCGGTTGGACTCCAGCACCATGTCGATGAAGTCGATCACGATGATGCCGCCGAGGTCGCGCAGCCGCAGCTGGCGCACGATCTCCTCGGCCGCCTCCAGGTTGTTCCTGGTGACCGTCTCCTCGAGGTTGCCGCCCTGGCCGGTGAACTTGCCGGTGTTGACGTCGATGACGACCATCGCCTCGGTCCGGTCGATCACCAGCGAGCCGCCGCTGGGCAGCCAGACCTTGCGGTCCAGCGCCTTCATCAGCTGCTCGTCGATCCGGTAGGTGGCGAAGACGTCGACGTCCGAGGTCCACTTCTGGAGCCGGTCCGCGAGGTCGGGCGCCACGTGCGAGACATAGCCGTGGATGGTCTCCCAGGCGTCGTCACCGCTGACGATGACCTTGGAGAAGTCCTCGTTGAAGATGTCGCGGACGACCCGGACGGTCATGTCGGGCTCGCCGTAGAGCAGCGACGGGGCACTACCGCTCTTCGCCTTCTTCTTGATCTCCTCCCACTGCGCCTGCAGCCGGGCGACGTCGCGGGACAGCTCCTCCTCGCTCGCGCCCTCGGCGGCGGTACGGACGATCACGCCCGCGTCCTCGGGAACGATCTTCTTGAGGATCTGCTTCAGCCGGGCCCGCTCGGTGTCGGGCAGCTTGCGGCTGATGCCGGTCATCGAGCCCTCGGGCACGTACACCAGGTAGCGGCCGGGCAGGGAGACCTGGCTGGTCAGCCGGGCGCCCTTGTGGCCGATCGGGTCCTTGGTGACCTGCACCAGCACGGACTGGCCGGACTTCAGGGCGGTCTCGATGCGACGCGGCCCGTTGGAGAGCCCCAGCGCCTCGAAGTTGACCTCGCCCGCGTACAGCACGGCGTTGCGGCCCTTGCCGATGTCGACGAAGGCGGCCTCCATCGACGGCAGCACGTTCTGGACCTTGCCCAGATAGACGTTACCGACGTAGCTGGTGGCCTGCTCCTTGTTCACGAAGTGCTCGACGAGGACGTTGTCCTCCAGCACGCCGATCTGGGTGCGATCGCCGTTCTGCCGGACGACCATGACCCGCTCGACCGCCTCGCGGCGGGCCAGGAACTCGGCCTCGGTGATGATCGGCACACGGCGGCGGCCCTGCTCACGGCCCTCGCGGCGGCGCTGCTTCTTGGCCTCCAGACGCGTCGACCCCTTGATCGACTGCACCTCGTCGGCACCGGACTCGGCTTCCTTGCCGCGCCGCTCCCGGGGCTCGCGGACCTTGACGACCGTGCGCTCCGGGTCGTCACCGGCCGCATCGGTCTCGGCGGCGTCGCCGCTGCGACGGCGCCGACGGCGACGACGACGGCTGCTGCTGGAGCCGCCGGGCTCACCGGCCTCGGCGCCCGACTCGTCCCGGCCCTCGCCCTGCTCCTCGGCGCCCTCGCCCTCGGCGGCCGACTCGTCCTCGTACCGCTCACCGGTCTCGGAACGCCCCTCGGCGCCCTCGGCCTCGGCGGTCTCGCCCCGGCGGCGACGCCGTCCGCCACGGCGGCGGCGACGGGCCGGACGGTCGCCGGACTCCTCCTCGCCGGACTCGCCCTCGGGCTGACCGGCCTCGGCCTCGGGCTCGCTCTCGCTCTCCTCGGCGGCCTCGGTCTCCTCGGCCTCCGGCTGCTCCTCGGCGGGCGCGGCGCCACGGCGGCGGCGCCGGCGGCGGCCGGCGGGCGCCTCGGGCTCGACGGCCTCGGCCGTCGGCACGGCCTCGGCCGTCGGCTGCTCCTCGTCCTCCTCCTCGGGCTCCTCCAGCGCGGCGGCGGCCTCGGCGGCGGCGCTCTCCGGCGTCTGGAAGACCGGCTCGGTGAAGACGGGCGCCTGGAACACGGCCGTCGGCGGGCGGACCGCCCGGCGCCGCGAACGGGGCGCGGGCTCCTGCTCGGCGGGGGCCTCGGCCTCGGCGGCCTGCGGCTCCTGATCCTGAGCGCCGCTCGGCTCCTCGGCGGCGGGGGCGGTGCTCCGGGTGGCGCGGCGGCGGGTGCGGCCGCGCGGCGCCTCTTCCTCGGCCTGCGCGGGGACGGGCTCCTCGGCGCTCTCGGTCCGCCGCTCGGCGGCGGGCTCCTCGGCCTCGGCCTCCGCGGGCGCTCCGGCGGGAGCGGTGGCCTTACGGGTCGCACGACGGCGCGTACGGGCAGGCGCCGGGGGCACGGTCTCGGCCTCGGCAGCCGCCGTGGGCTCCTCGGTCTCCTCCGGTTCCACCGGCTCCTTCGGCGGCACGACCTCCGCGGCCTCCGCCTCCGCCGGGGCACCGGCCGGTGCGGTCGCCTTACGGGCCGCACGGCGGCGCGTACGGGTACGCGGGGCCTCGTCGGCCGGGGCATCGGCTGCGACTGCGGCTGGGGCCGTGGCCTCGTCACCACTGCCACCAGCGGCCGCCGCAGACGACGCGTCCGCGTCGGCGGCCTCCGCCTGCGGCGCGCCCTCGGGGGCAGTGGCCTTACGGGTCGCACGACGGCGCGTACGGGCGGGGGCCGGAGGCACGGCCTCGGCCTCGGCAGCCGCCGCGGACTCCTCGGTCTCTTCGGTCTCCTCCGCCGCCTCCGGCTCCTTCGGCGGCACGACCTCCGACTCGGCGGGGGCACCGGCGGGAGCGGTCACCTTACGGGTGGCACGGCGCCGCGTACGGGCGGGCGCAGCGGCCTCGGCGGCGGCCTCCACCACGGGCTCCGCGACAGGCCCGGCGGCGGCCTCGGTCTCCTCGCCGCCATGCCCGGCGTCGGCCGGGACCACGGTCTCCGCGGCCTCCGGCGAACCCGCCGGGGCGGTCGCCTTGCGAGCGACCCGGCGCCGCGTACGGGCGGGCGGAGCGGCGGATTCGGTGTCGGATCCGGATACGGATCCACTCGCGGTGGCCATGGCGGCACCGGCGGCGACGGGCTCGGAAGCGGCCTCGGCGGCGGCGAAGACACCGGTCCGCTCAGCGGCTATGGCCGGTACCGAGGGCGTGGTGACCTCGGCCTCGCCCACCGCGCCGGGCGGCGGACCGGCCGGGCGGGAGGCCGCGCGGCGGCGGCGCGGCGGCAGCGTGTCGCTGGGCGTGTTCTCGATGGATTCCCCGGGCACCGCGGCACGCGGCGCGGATGATCCCAAGGGCTGGACAGGTTGGGTCGGCTCAATAGGTTCGAGCATGCGGGCGTTTCTCCCGTCACGCTCCCGGGCGCCGCGCCTGCTTCCGGCCGGCCACCCGCGCACTGTGCGCGGGTGCCGCCGTCCGGGGCGCGGTCGCCGCACGGGAGCTGTCGTCTCGCTCGCCGGGACCGGATCTGTCGGCACCGGCGAAAGTCTTCTGGTCAGTGCGCCGGCCGGACCCGGGTGGCTCCCAAGTGCATCGGCGGCGCATCGACGGCGGCCCTACGCGGGACCTTCCGGCGCCATCGCGGCGGTCAGCTCGGCGGCCGTGGATGGAGCGGCCTGAGCTGCCTCGCGATCGGGCGCGAGCGGGTCGGTCACCGTGCCGGACTCCTCATCGAGCAGCCCCTGCGCCAGCCTGGTCACCGCTGCGGGGACCGGCGGCGCCAGGTCGGCCGTAGCGCGGAGACCGGACAGGACGTCGTCGGGTCGCACGGCAGGTGTCAGATGCCGTACCACCAGCCGCAGTATCGCACAGCCACCGTCGCCGGGCCTATCTGCCCGAGCCGGAAGGGTCTCCAGCCGGGCCACCGCGGCACGGGCGTCGAAGGTTCGCAACCCGTTTTTCGTCCGGCGTTCCACCTCGACCGTGTCGGCCTCCAGGAAGGCCGCGACGGCACGCTCGGCGTCCGCCGGGGCGACCTGGTCGAGCCGGATCTCCCATACGGACGCCTGCAGCCGGTCGGCGAGCCCCGAGGTGTGGGCCTCCACGGACTCGATCACATCGAGCCCCTCGGGCAGCGACTCGTCGAGGACCGCCCCCAGCTTCTCGGGGTCGCGCGCCTCGGTCAGCTGGATCTCCAGGTACTCCGCCTCGCTGCCGGTGCCGGTGGGTGCGGCATTGGCGTAGGACACCTTCGGATGCGGAGTGAAGCCCGCCGAGTACGCCATCGGCACCTCGGCGCGGCGCAGCGCCCGCTCGAAGGCGCGCTGAAAGTCGCGGTGGCTGGTGAACCGGAGGCGGCCGCGCTTGGTGTAACGCAAACGGATGCGCTGCACCGCGGGTGCGGGCGGCGGGCCTTCGGGCTGTCGCTTGCCCAGGGGACTGTCTCCTTGTACTTCCTTGCCGTCGAACACCAGGGCCACGGGGGCCCTGATGTCTTCCAGCCTACTTTGTGGGCGACGCGGACGGCCCGGTGACGGAGGGCCGCCGGACGGCTACGTCACCGCCCGACCGGCTACGTCACTGTCGGACGGCTACTTCACCGCCCGACCGGTACGTCACCGCCGGACGGCTACTTCACCGACAGCGGCAGCAGCTTCCGTCCGGTGGGGCCGATCTGGATCTCGGTCTGCATCTGCGGGCAGACGCCGCAGTCGAAGCAGGGGGTCCAGCGGCAGTCGTCCACCTCGGTCTCGTCGAGGGAGTCCTGCCAGTCCTCCCACAGCCAGTCCTTGTCGAGGCCCGAGTCGAGGTGGTCCCAGGGCAGGACCTCCTCGTAGGTGCGCTCGCGCGTGGTGTACCAGTCGACGTCGAGGCCGAAGTCGGGCAGGGTCCGCTCGGCGCACTCCATCCACCGGTCGTAGCTGAAGTGCTCGCGCCAGCCGTCGAAGCGGCCGCCGTCCTCGTAGACGGCGCGGATGACCGCGCCCACCCGGCGGTCGCCGCGCGAGAGCAGGCCCTCGACGATGCCGGGCTTGCCGTCGTGGTAGCGGAAGCCGATTGAGCGGCCGTACTTCTTGTCGCCGCGGATCTTCTCGCGCAGCTTCTCCAGCCGGGCGTCGGTCTCCTCGGCGCTCAGCTGCGGGGCCCACTGGAAGGGGGTGTGCGGCTTGGGGACGAAGCCGCCGATGGAGACCGTGCAGCGGATGTCGTTCTTGCCGGACACCTCACGGCCCTTGGCGATGACCTTGGTCGCCATGTCGGCGATCTGGAGCACGTCGTCGTCGGTCTCGGTGGGCAGACCGCACATGAAGTACAGCTTCACCTGCCGCCAGCCGTTGCCGTACGCGGTGGCCACCGTACGGATGAGGTCCTCTTCCGAGACCATCTTGTTGATGACCTTACGGATGCGCTCACTGCCGCCCTCGGGGGCGAAGGTGAGGCCCGAGCGGCGCCCGTTGCGGGTCAGCTCGTTGGCGAGGTCGATGTTGAAGGCGTCCACCCGGGTCGACGGGAGGGACAGACCGATCTTGTCCTCCTCGTACCGGTCGGCGAGGCCCTTGGCGATGTCGCCGATCTCGGTGTGGTCGGCGGAGGACAGCGACAGCAGGCCGACCTCCTCGAAACCGGTGGCCTTCAGCCCCTTGTCGACCATCTCGCCGATCCCGGTGATCGACCGCTCGCGCACCGGGCGGGTGATCATGCCCGCCTGGCAGAAGCGGCAGCCCCGGGTGCAGCCGCGGAAGATCTCCACCGACATCCGCTCATGGACGGTCTCGGCCAGCGGCACCAGCGGCTGCTTGGGGTAGGGCCACTCGTCGAGGTCCATGACGGTGTGCTTGGACACCCGCCACGGCACGCCCGAGCGGTTCGGCACCACGCGCGAGATCCGCCCGTCGGCCAGGTACTCCACGTCGTAGAACTTCGGGACGTAGACGCTGCCGGTGCGGGCGAGGCGGAAGAGCAGCTCATCGCGGCCGCCCGGGCGGCCCTCGGCCTTCCAGGCGCGGATGATCCCGGTCATGTCGAGCACGGCCTGCTCACCGTCGCCGATCACCGCGCAGTCGATGAAGTCGGCGATCGGCTCGGGGTTGAACGCGGCGTGGCCGCCCGCGACCACCACTGGGTGGTCCTCGGTGCGGTCCACGGCGTCCAGGGGGATGCCGGCGAGGTCCAGCGTGGTGAGCAGGTTGGTGTACCCCAGCTCGGTGGAGAAGGAGACGCCGAGGAAGTCGAACGCGGAGACCGGGCGGTGCGAATCCACGGTGAACTGCGGCACCTTGTGCTCGCGCATCAGCTCCTCGAGGTCCGGCCACACGCTGTAGGTGCGCTCGGCGAGCACGCCCTCGCGCTCGTTGAGGACCTCGTAGAGGATCATGACGCCCTGGTTGGGGAGCCCGACCTCGTAGGCGTCCGGGTACATGAGCGACCAGCGTACGTCGCAGGAGTCCCAGTCCTTGACGGTGGAATTGAGCTCACCGCCTACGTACTGGATGGGCTTCTGCACATGCGGCAGCAGGGCCTCGAGCTGTGGGAAGACCGACTCGACAGACATCGCGGACTTTCGTGAAGCTGACAGGGGTGACCCTCAAGCGTACCTGCCCCGCCGGGCGCCCTCGCCACGGATCAGGCCTCCAGGTCCGCCCGGTCAAGCCGCCAGGTCCGCCCGGTGCTTCTTGCGCGAGATCTCGGCCCACAGGTCCGGCAGCTCACGCTCGCGGGCGGCCGCCCGCTCCTCCTCCCTGCCGTACAGCAGCCCGAAGGTGAAGTCGCTCTCCCCCGCCACATGGGCCTGGGTGGCCAGCTGCCGCAGCGCCTCGCGCGCGACGACGCTGTCCTGGTGGTCGCCGAGCACGTCCTGCACGGCCTGCATACGGCGGGCGAACCGCTTGGCGGACTTGCCCAGCGCGGGCCGGGCCGTCTCGGCGGCGTAGCGGACCCGCTTGGCGGCCTTACGGGCCTGGTGGATGGCGATGTCGCGGTCCGGCCCCGGGGGCGTCTCCAGCGCGGTGGCCATACGGCCGGCGAGCCGCTCGTAGTCGCGCAGCACGGCCTTGGCGACCACCGGCGCGGCCGGCTTCGCGGCGTCGCGGCGCAGCGGCGGATCGGCCGCCAGGGCGTCGAGGGTGTCCAGGAGCGTCAGATAGCGCTCGCTGTCCAGCGCGCCCAGGACGGTGGCGCGGGCGCCGTCACGCCGCCCGTGCGACCAGTGGTGCAGCCGTTCGCACACCGGGCCGCGCCGGAGCTCCTCCGGCAGCTCGGCGAGACGGCCTTGGAGCCGCTCGGTGAGCACCTCACGGTCGCGTTCCACGCCGAGCTCACCGGCCAGCCACTTCAGCTCGTCGCCGATCGGATCGGTCACCGAACGGTCCAGGACGTTGCGGTAGGAGCGGAACGCGCTGCGCAGCCGGCGGGTGGCGACCCGCATCCGGTGCACCGCGTCCGGCACGTCCCCGCGCACGGCCGGGTCGAGCCGCACCAGGGCATCGATCTGACGGCGTATGTAGTCCAGGACGACATCGTCGGCGCCGAGCGGCCGCCGGGGCTCCGACGCGGCCTGTGCGACCTGGCGGGCGGTCTTCGCGGGCTTGCCGGGCTTGGCGGGCTTGCCGGGCCCGCCTCCGCCGCTCTCGACCGCGCCCGCGGCCTGCTCCGTCTCGGCCAGGGCCTTGGCGAGCTTGGAGGGGGTGTCGGCCCGGTGCAGACCGCCGTCGCGCAGCCGCCCCTCGACCGCGTCGAGCAGCCGCTGATCGTGGCCCCGGCCCTCGGCGAGCTCGACCTCGACCTCGGTCCACCGGACCGGCTCGCTCTCCTCGGGCGCCAGCCGCCGGGCCGTCACGCGGTCGACGGACACCTCGGCGAGCACGGTGCCGTCGGCGTCCACCAGATCCTTGCGGTCCCGCTCGGTGTGCAGATGGGCGAGCGGGCGCAGCGGATCGTGGCGGACCCGCGAGCGCAGCAGCGTGGCCATCTCGGCGGGCACCTCGTCGCCGAGCGGCGCCCGCAGCTCCTCCCGGGTGTCCGGCCCGACGGGCAGCTTCAGATGCCAGCCCTCGTCGTCGCCGCCGGTGCGGTGGCGCAAGGTGATGCCGTCGGCCAGCAGCCGCCGCCCGGGGGTGTCGTAGTACGTGGCGTCCAGGGTGGCGACTCCCCGGCTCACCACGGTCGCGACCGGCCCCGCTCCGGTCAGTTCGGGCAGGCCCGGCAGGTCGGGCCGCCCGGACGGACCGGCTTCCTCGGCGGTGGCCTCGTACTTGCGTTCTATCTCCTGCTTCGTGTCCACCATGTGAGTCACCTACCCGAACTCGGGCTTATCAGCCCCAAGCGGAGACTCGACGCCAAGCGGACTCTATGCGGAGACGGGCCTCTGCACCCGGATGGACTGGAGCAGTCCGATCGCGATCCATACGGCGAACATCGAGGATCCGCCGTAGGAGACGAACGGCAGCGGCAGACCGGCCACCGGCATGATGCCCAGCGTCATCCCGATGTTCTCGAACGCCTGGAAGGCGAACCAGGCGATGATCCCGGCCGCGACGACGGTCCCGTACAGCTCCGTGGTGTCGCGCGCGATCCGGCAGGCGCGCCACAGCACGACCCCCAGCAGCAGGATGATCAGGCCCGCGCCGAGGAAGCCGAGCTCCTCCCCCGCGACCGTGAAGACGAAGTCGGTCTGCTGCTCGGGGACGAACTGACCGGTGGTCTGGGTGCCGTGGAAGAGCCCCTTACCGGTGAGCCCGCCCGAGCCGATCGCGATCCGTGCCTGGTTGGTGTTGTAGCCGACCCCGGCCGGGTCGAGCGCGGGGTTGGCGAAGGCAGCGAATCGGTCGATCTGGTACTGGTCGAGAACGTGCAGCTGCCAGACGAGCAGCGCGCCCACCACGGCCGTGAGGATGAGCCCCGCGATCCAGCGGTTGGACGCGCCGGAGGAGAGCAGCACGGCGAGCACGATCATCGCCATGACCATCACCGAGCCGAGGTCCGGCATCAGCAGGACGATCGCGATGGGCAGCCCGGCCAGGCCGAGCGCCTGGACGACGGTGCGGTGGTCGGGGTTGAGCCGGTCGCCCGCGTCCACGCGCGCGGCCAGCAGCATCGCCATCCCCAGGATGATCGTGATCTTGGCGAACTCACCCGGTTGCAGGGAGAATCCGCCGCCGACCACGATCCACGCGTGGGCGCCGTTGATGGTCGAGCCCAGCGGGGTGAGCACGGCGAGGACGAGGATGACGGACAGCCCGTAGAGGACCGGGACCGCACCGCGCAGGGTGCGATGGCCCAGCCAGACGGTGCCGATGGCGAGCAGCAGCCCGATGCCGGTGTTGAGGGCGTGCCGGACCAGGAAGTAGTACGGGTCGCCCTGGTTCAGCTCGGTGCGGTTGCGGGTGGCGGAGTAGACGAGCGCCCCGCCGATCGCGGACAGGGCCAGCGCGGTGAGCAGCAGCACCCAGTCGAGGCGGCGGACGACCGAGTCGCGCGCCATGAGCTTGCTCCAGGCGCCGCGCTCGGGGGTGAAGCGGCGGACGGAGTACCCATGCGTGGACGCGCTCATGAATCAGCTCCCCGCCGCCGCTCCCGCGCGGCCGCCTCGAACTGCTTGCCGAGCGGCTGGGACTCGATGGAGCCGTCCGACGAGATCTTCGGCAGTTTGGCCTGCGGCTGGGGCAGCAGCGCCTTCTTCTTGTCGATGCCGCCCTTGGCGTCGACCCCGTACAGCGCGTTGTAGATCTTGCGCACGGCGGGGCCGGAGGCGCCGGAGCCGGTGCCACCCTGGGAGATCGTCATGACGACCGTGTAGTCCTTGGTGTACGTGGCGAACCACGAGGTGGTCTGCTTGCCGTAGACCTCCGCGGTACCGGTCTTGGCGTGCATCGGGATCTTGTTCTGTGGCCAGCCCTGGAACCGCCAGGCGGCGGTGCCCCGGGTGGCCACGCCGGCGAGCGCGCTGTCGATCTTCTTGTGCAGTGCGGCGCTGATCGGCAGCTTGCCGTGCGCCTTCGGCTTGATCTCCTGGATGTCCTTGCCGTCGGGGCTGACGATCGCCTTGCCGACGGTCGGGTCGTGGAGCGTGCCGCCGTTGCTGATGGCCGCGTAGATGGTGGCCATCTGGATCGGGGTGACCAGGGTGTCGCCCTGACCGATGGAGTAGTTCACGGAGTCACCGGCGCGCATCTTCATGCCCTCGAGGCAGTTCTCGTAGGCGATCCGCTGGCCGTAGGACCCGTCCTTCTTGCCGGTCTTGCACCAGGCGTCCTTGTTGGCCTTCCAGTAGTCCTTCTTCCACTGGCGGTCCGGGACCCGGCCGGTGACCTCGTTGGGCAGGTCGACTCCGGTCTCCTTACCGAGGCCGAACTGGTGGGCGGTCCGGTAGAACCAATCCCCCGGCTTCTTCTTGGGCTTGTTGCCGCCGTCCTTCTTCCACTCGTCGTAGGCGATCCGGTAGAAGACGGTGTCGCAGGAGACCTCCAGAGCGCGGCCGAGGCTGATCCCGCCGTAGTTCTCGGACTCGAAGTTCTTGAAGACCTGGCTGCCGATGTTGAACGAGCTGGTGCAGGCGTAGGGGCCGTTGAAGTCGTAGCCGGCGTTGACCGCGGCGGTCGTCGGGATGACCTTGAAGATCGAGCCGGGGGCCGCCTGGCCCTGGATCGCCCGGTTGAGCAGCGGGTAGTTGGACTTCTTGCCGGTGAGCTGCTTGTAGTCCTTGCCGGAGATGCCGCCGACCCAGGCGTTGGGGTCGTACGTCGGGTTGGACGCCATGGCCACCACCCGGCCGGTCTTGGCCTCCATGACCACGACCGCGCCGGAGTCCGCCTTGTAGTTGGTGCCGGTGTTCCGGTCGTGCTGCTTGCGGGCGTCCCGCATCGCCTGGTCCAGCTCCTTCTCCGCGACGGCCTGGACCCGGGAGTCGATGCTGGTGACGACGTTGGCGCCGGGGCGGGCCCGCTGGCTCTCCCGCTGGCCGATGACCCGGCCGAGGTTGTCGACCTCGTAGCGGGTCACCCCCGCCTTGCCGCGCAGCTCGCTGTCGTACTGGCGCTCGAGGCCGTTGCTGCCGACCTGGTCGGAGCGGAGCAGGGGCGACTTGGTGCGCTCGGCCTCCTTCACCTGCTCATCGGTGACCGGGGAGAGATAGCCGAGCACCTGGGCGGCGTTGGAGCCGGCGGGCGCGGCGTAGCGGCGCACGGCGGTGGGCTCGGCGCTGATGCCGGGGAAGTCCTCTTCGCGCTCGCGGATCTGGAGCGCCTGCTTGGCGCTGGCCTCGTCGGTGATCGGGATGGGCTGGTACGGGGAGCCGTTCCAGCAGGGCTGCGGGGTCTTGGCGTCGCACAGCCGGACCTTGTCCATGACGTCCTTGGGCTTCATGCCCAGGACGTCGGCGAGGCGGGTGAGGACGGCCTTGCCGTCGTCCGGCATCTTCATCAGCTCGGTGCGGCTGGCGGAGACCACCAGACGGGTCTCGTTGTCGGCCAGCGGCACCCCGCGGGCGTCCAGTATGGAACCGCGCACGGCGGGGTGGACGACCTGCTGGACGTGGTTGTTGGCGGCTTCGGCGGTGTACTCGTCGCCGTTGCGGATCTGGAGGTACCACAGGCGTCCGCCGAGGGTCAGCAGCAGCGAGAAGACCAGGATCTGGAGGCCGACGAGCCGGATGGTGACCCGGGAGGTCCGTCCGGTCTCAGGAATATTACTCATGGCGTCCCCTGAGGGCGGAGGCGGGAGACGGGCGGGCGGCGGGCGACGGGAGGACGGCGGGCGACGGGAGGGCGTTGCTCACAGGCGCTTGACCCCCTTGATGCGTGCCGTCCTGTTCTTCCCCGTGCGGGCCAGCAGCCCGCCGCGCTGGCTGCCGATCCGGGGCGCCCGGCCCGGGCGCCTGAGCCGGCTCATCCGGCCGATCCGGCCGGTGCTGACGCCGCCCGCCGTGCTGATCCAGCGGGACGGGCTCTCGCCGCCGCCCGCGCTGTCGGCCATCGGATCGTTCTCACTCCGTCTGGCGAGCCCCATGATCAGCGGCACCGTGAAGGGGGCCAGCAGCAGGTCGTAGAGGGCCGCGGTGAACAGCAGCTTGCCCAGGCCCACCTGACGGGCCGCGTCGTCGCCGACGAGGATGCCGACCCCGGCGTACAGCAGTGTGGCGCCAATGGCCGCCGCCACGACCACCAGCATCGGCCCGGTGGCCGACCTGAGCTGGCCGCTCTCCGGCTTGGCGAGCCCGGCCAGATAGCCGATGACGCACAGCACCAGGGCATAGCGGCCCGCGGCGTGGTCGGCGGGCGGGGCGAAGTCGGCGAGCAGCCCCGCGCCGAAGCCGATGAGCGCGCCACCGGTGTGGCCGTAGACGAGCGCGAGGCCGAGCACGACGAGCAGCAGCAGGTCCGGCACGGCGCCGGGCAGTTGGAGGCGGGCCAGTACGCAGATCTGGACGACGAGGGCGAAGACCACCAGGCAGGTCGACAGGACGATCCGGTTGAGGTGCAGCATCGGTCAGCTCCTGTTGGCGGCCGGGCTGGTGGCGGTGGCGGAGGGGTTGGCCGTGACGGTGACCGTGGGCGTCGGCTTGGGCTTCGCGGGCTTGGGCGGGAGCACGCTGTCCCGCGGACTGACGCGCGGCGGCTGGACGACGACTCCGACGATGTCCAGCTTGCTGAACTGGACGTACGGGCGCACCTGGAGGGTGCGGGTCAGATCGCCCCCGGTGGGATCGACGCGGACGACCTTGCCGACCGGGACGCCGGGGACGAACGGCTTGTCCGCCTGAGAGCCGAAGGTGACCATCCGGTCGCCCTTCTTGATCCGGGCCTTGCCGTTGAGGAGCTGCACATGGAGCGAGCGGTCGCCGCGCCCGGTGGCGAAACCGAGCTCGCCCGATCCCTCCATACGGGTGCCGACGGTGAAGTCCGGGTCGATGGCGAGCAGCACGGTGGCCGTCGAGGAGCCGACGGTGGTGACCCGGCCGACCAGCCCGTCGCCGTTGATGACGGTCATGTCGCGGCGGATGCCGTCGCCGCTGCCCATGTCGATGGTGACGGTCCAGGAGAAGCCCTGGGCGGCGCCGATGCCGATGACCTGGGCGCCCTTGATGCCGTATTGACCGGCGCCGGCGGTCTTGAGCAGCTTGTCGAGCTCGGCGGAGCGGGCGCGATCGCGGGCGTTGTTGCCGAGCCGCTGCTTGAGCTTGGTGTTCTCCTCCTCCAGCCGGCGGACCCGGTCATGCCGGTCGCCGGATTCCCGTACGGCGGCGACCGCGTTGCCGACCGGGTCCACGGCGGAGGCGACGCCGTCCTCCACGGGCCCGAAGACGGAAGCGGCGGCGTGCCGGGCGCCGTCGAGGGGTGAGTCCTCGCCGCCGCGGATATCCACCGTGATCAGCGCGAACGCGATGGCGACCAGCAGCACCAGGAGCAGCCGGCTCTCTCGTGTGTCCCTCACGTGCGGCGACGTGCCTTCCTCGTCGAAGTCGGACCGGTGCCGGGGATGTGGTGACCCGGTCGGTCCTGGGGAGCCTTATGCCTGTATATCAGCGTTCCGCCGCACGGGCAGCCAACCACCCGTACGGCCGGTCCGCCGGGTTGTCATCTGCGGGGCTGGGCGTCCAGCACCTGCTGGAGCGCCTCGAACTCCTCCACGCACTTGCCGGACCCGAGTGCGACGGAGTCCAGCGGGTCCTCGGCGATGTGGATCGGCATCCCGGTCTCGCGGCGCAGCCGCTCGTCCAGGCCGCGCAGCAGCGCGCCGCCGCCGGTGAGCACGATGCCGCGGTCCATGACGTCGCCGGAGAGCTCCGGGGGGCACTTGTCGAGGGTGGTCTTGACCGCGTCGACGATCGAGTTGACCGGCTCCTCCATGGCCTTGCGGACCTCGGCGGCGGAGATCACCACGGTCTTGGGGAGGCCGCTGACGAGGTCACGGCCGCGGATCTCGGTGTGCTCCTCCTCGTCGCCCTCGTACGCCGAGCCGATGGTGATCTTGATGTTCTCGGCGGTGCGCTCGCCGAGCAGCAGGCTGTACTCCTTCTTGATGTGCTGGATGATCGCGTTGTCCAGCTCATCGCCCGCCACCCGGATGGACTGCGCGGTGACGATGCCGCCCAGCGAGATGACGGCGACCTCGGTGGTGCCGCCGCCGATGTCCACGACCATGTTGCCGGTGGCCTCGTGGACCGGAAGGCCGGACCCGATGGCCGCCGCCATGGGTTCCTCGATGATGTGCACCTGACGGGCGCCTGCCTGGGTGGACGCCTCGATGACGGCACGGCGCTCGACCCCGGTGATACCGGACGGCACACAGACGACCACACGGGGCCGGGCGAGATACCGTCGCTTATGGATCTTGAGGATGAAGTACCGCAACATCCGCTCGGTGATCTCGAAGTCGGCGATAACGCCGTCCTTGAGCGGACGCACAGCGACGATGTTGCCAGGGGTGCGGCCGATCATCTTCTTCGCCTCGGCGCCCACGGCGAGAATTCCGCCGGTGTTGGTGTTGATGGCGACGACGGATGGCTCGTTGAGGACGATCCCGCGGCCCCTGACGTACACCAGCGTGTTGGCGGTCCCGAGGTCGACAGCCATGTCACGGCCGATGAACGACATGTTGTTCCCCATGAGGATACGTCAGGCCTTCCCTGCTGGAGCGATTGCTTGCTTGAGGTCGGCAGGATGGGTGTGCGCTGCGAGGCGCGGAGGCTTCATCGTAGTCACGCCCGCTCGAACACGCTGCGGGGGTCCTCCGCCATTGTCAGCAGAACACGACCCCGCCTCCTCTAATGGTGACGTCGTGTCGCGGAGATGCGTTCCCCCGATCGGCTCGCATATGCCGAAGGGCGGCCGGGTAATTCGGCCGCCCCCAGGTCAGCAGGGGTGTGGCAAGCTGATGATCAAACTGATGGCCGATCAGTAACGATCGGATCGGGATCAGGCCAGCCCGGGAAAGAAAATCTTGATTTCCCGTTCGGCGGACTCCGCCGAGTCGGAGGCGTGGATCAGATTCTCCCGAACGATGGTGCCGAAATCGCCACGGATGGAGCCCGGCGCCGCGGCGATCGGGTCGGTCGGCCCGGCCAGCGCCCGGACGCCCTCGATCACCCGCTCGCCCTCGACCACCAGCGCCACGGCGGGACCGGAGGCCATGAACTCCACCAGCGGCTCGTAGAACGGCTTGCCGACATGCTCGGCGTAGTGCTGCTCCAGGACCTCACGCTCCAGCTGACGCAGCTCGAGGGCGCTGATCGTCCAGCCCGCCTTCTTCTCGATCCGCCCCAGAATCTCGCCCACCAGTCCGCGTCGGACGGCGTCGGGCTTGAGCAGGACGAGCGTGCGCTGGCTCACGGTGCGGGCTCCTTTGGGAAAAGACATGCGGCGGGGCTGTGAGGCAGAGGCTACATGGGTGAACGAGGGCCACGTCACGCAGTGTCAGGCGAGGCGGCCGAGGACGCGGCGAACCGCGCCTTGGCCTCGTCGACCTTGCGGCCGAAGTGGACCGAGGCCCACCACAGCGCGGCGAAGACCGCCCCGAGGAAGAACATGGTGGGCACCACGAAACCGCTCAGCACCAGGCCGATCTGCAGGGCCCAGCCGATCTGCACCGCCCCCGGACGGCTCAGCAGCCCGCACAGCAGCACACACAGCCCCATGGCGATTCCGCTGACCGTCCAGACAGTGCCCGTGGACAGCCCGGACGTCTTCATCGCGACCAGCCCGGCGAAGCCGATCACGAAGAACTCGCCGATGAGGGTGGAAGCGCACAGCGTTCGCATATCAGCCCTTTCCCAGGAGGAGCCGGGCCTCGCCGACCGTGATCACCGACCCGGTCACCAGAACGCCCGCTCCGGCGTATTCGCCCTCTTCCTCCGCCAGGGTGATGGCGGCCTCCAGAGCGTCGTCCAGCCGCGGCTCGACCTGGACCCGGTCGGAGCCGAAGACCTCGACGGCGATCGCGGCCAGCTTGTCCGGGTCCATGCCGCGGTGGCTGGAATTGCCGGTCACCACGACCTCGGCGAAGATCGGCTCAAAGGCTTCCAGCAGACCGCGGACATCCTTGCCGTCACTCGCCCCGACCACACCGATCAGCCGGCTGAAGTCGAAGGACTCGGTGACCGCCGCGGCGGCGGCACCGGCACCCGCGGGGTTGTGCGCGGCGTCCAGCACCACGGTGGGGCTGCGGCGCACGACCTCCATCCGGCCGGGCGAGGTCACGGACGCGAAGGCGGAGCGGATGGTGTCGATGTCGAGCGGACGGGCGTGCTGGGAGCCGACGCCGAAGAACGCCTCCACGGCCGCCAGCGCCATCGCCGCGTTGTGCGCCTGGTGGGCACCGTGCAGCGGGAGGAAGACATCGGTGTACTCCCCGCCGAGGCCGCGCAGGGTCAGCAGCTGACCGCCGACCGCCACCTCCCGGGACAGCACACCGAACTCCATGCCCTCACGGGCGACCGTGGCATCCACCTCGACCGCGCGCTTGAGCACCACGGAAGCGGCCTCCACCGGCTGCTGCGCGAGCACCACGGTGGCGTCCTGCTTCACTACGCCGGCCTTCTCGACGGCGATCTGCTCCGGAGTGGTGCCGAGCCGGTCGGTGTGGTCCAGTGAGATCGGCATGATCACCGCGACGCCCGCGTCGATCACATTGGTGGCGTCCCAGGAGCCGCCCATGCCGACCTCGACCACCGCGATGTCCACCGGCGCATCCGCGAAGGCCGCGTACGCCATTCCGGTGAGCACCTCGAAGAAGGACAGCCGGTGCTCCTGCTGGGCATCGACCATCTCGATGTACGGCCGGATGTCCTGGTACGTCTCGATGAACCGCTCGGCGGAGATCGGCGCCCCGTCGAGGCTGATCCGCTCGGTGATCGACTGGACATGGGGGCTGGTGTAGCGGCCGGTGCGCAGCTCGAAGGCGCCCAGCAGCGACTCGATCATGCGGGCGGTGCTGGTCTTACCGTTCGTACCGGTGATGTGGATCGACGGATAGGCCCGCTGCGGCGAGCCCAGGATGTCCATCAGCGACTCGATCCGCACCAGCGACGGGTCCAGCTTGGTCTCCGGCCAGCGCCGGGCCAGCTCGCCCTCCACCTCCCGCAGGGCGCGGTCCACCTCGGGGTCGGCCGGGCGGGCCGGGATGCCGTCCCCCTGCGGCGGCCCGGACTGCGCACGCAGCGTCCGGCTGCCGGCCTCGATCACCGCCAGATCGGGGTCGCGGTCGGTCTCGGCTCCGACGATCTCTTCGAACTCGTCGGACTCGTTCTGGGGGCGCTCCTCGCTCACGCCGACCAGTCTACGAGGGAGGGGTGACAACCCGGCCCAGCGCCATCCGCACCCAGGTCACGAGCCGGTATCTGTGACAAGGCGGCTCGCCTCCGGGGCGCCTATGCCTCCCCCAGCTACCGCTGGGAGGTGCCCCCTGTCGACGTGCTCGGTCGCCCACGCGGCGGAGCCGCAGATCAATCGCAGCCCTCGCTCCCTGCGCGCGCTCTCCCTTTCGACAGCGACGCGCCCCTTCGGCTCACTCGCCGGCCAGCGCCGCCTTCATCATCGACTTGGCGATCGGCCCCGCCAGACCGCCGCCGGAGATGTCGGCGCGGGCCGCGTCGCTGTCCTCGACCACCACCGCGACCGCGACCTTGTGGCCGCCGCCGGCGTCCGCGTAACTGATGAACCACGCGTACGGATTGGCGCTGTTGTTCTCACCGTGCTGGGCGGTGCCGGTCTTGCCGCCCACCGTCACCCCGGGGATCTTCGCGTTGGTCCCGGTGCCCTGGTCCACGACCGTCCGCATCGCGGACTGCAGCTCGGACGCCGTGTGCCGGGACATCGCCTGGCTGTAGGTCTTGGCCGAGGTCCGGTCCAGGGCGGACGCGCTGCCGTCCGTGGTCCGGTCGATCTCGTACGGGGTCATCAGCTTGCCGTCGTTCGCGATAGCCGAGGAGACCATCGCCATCTGTAGCGGAGTGGCCGTCACATCGAACTGCCCCATACCGGTCAGGGCCGTCTGCGAGTCGTTCATGCCGCTCGGGTAGGTGCTCTTCGCGGCGCGCACCGGGATGTCCAGCTCGGCATTGTCGAAGCCCAGCTTCTTGGCCTCCGCCGCCACCTTGGACTGGCCGAGGTCCACGGCCATCTTCGCGAAGACCGTGTTGCACGAGTACTGCAGGGCGGTGCGTATCGTCGCGTTCTCGCAGGGCGCCGACCTGTTCTCGTTGTGCATATCGGTGACCGTGCCCGGCAGCCGGTACGGATCCGGACTCTTGGTCGGCTCGTCCACCGACGAGTACAGCCCGTTCTCCAGCGCCGCGGCGGCGACCAGGACCTTGAAGGTCGAGCCCGGCGGGTACGTCTGGCGCAGCGCGCGGTTCAGCATCGGCTGCTTGTCGTCCTTCTGGAGCGCGGTCCACGCCTTCTGGTCCGCCGTGGAGGAGCCCGCGAAGGTGCCGGGGTCGTACGAGGGGGTGCTGGCCAGGCCCAGGACGGCGCCGGTGGTGGGGTCGATCGCCACGGCCGCGCCGGTCTTGTTCCCCAGCCCCTCGTAGGCGGCCTTCTGCACGGCCGGGTTGATCGTGGTGACCACGTCGCCGGGCTTGGACCGCTCCCGCGTCACCGCCTCGAGCGGGTTCTTCAGCCGACTGTCGGAGCCGTCGAGCACCTGCCGCTCCAGGGCCTCCACCTGAGTGCTGCCGTAGGACTGGGAGGCGTAGCCGGTGATCGGCGCCCAGAGCTTCCCGTCCGTGTAGGTGCGCTTGTACTTCAGGTCGCCCTTGGTGGCGGCCGAGCCGGTGACCGGCTTGCCGCCGGCGATGATGTCGCCCAGCGGTCCGGCGTACTCGGAGATGGCCACCCGGGCGTTGCGCGGGTCTTCCCGGAGACTGTCGCCTCTCGCCAACTGCACATAGGTGACCCAGGCGAGCAGGGCCAGCACGAGCAGCAGCGAGAACACGGATGCCCTTCTCAGCGGCTTGTTCATGGAGGGGGAGCTCCTTCCGGGACGTACGGCCGGATAACTCCCTGAAGGCAGTGTTTGGTTCCCGGTGGGGCTTTGCTGTGTGGTGCCTGTGAGGCGTCTGTGGGGCTTCTCCGGGGGCCTGCGAGGCTTCCTCCGGGGCGTCTGTGGCACATCGCACACACCTCACGCACAAGCGCCCCCCGCCGGATTCCGGCGGGGGGCGCTGTGGTGCGATCGGTACTCCTCGGTGGTCAGCCCTTGGGGAGGGCCGCCAACTGGGCGGTGATCCGGGCGATATCGGCCTCGGCGGTCGCCTGCCGGGTGCGGATCTTCTCCACGACATGGTCGGGGGCCTTGGCCAGGAAGCCGTCGTTGGACAGCTTCGCGGTCGTCTGCGCCTTGTCCTTCTCCGCCGCGGCGAGGTCCTTGGCCAGCCGCTTGCGCTCGGCCTCGACGTCGATGGCGCCGGACAGGTCCAGCGCCACGGTCGCGCCCGCGACCGGCAGCGAGGCGGTGGCCGTGAAGTCCTCACCGGCCGGCTGGAGGCGCAGCAGGGAGCGCATCGCGTCCTCATGGGCGGCCAGCGAGGTGCCGGACAGCTCCAGCCGGGCGGGGACCCGCTGACCGGGCTGAAGGCCCTGGTCGGCGCGGAACCGGCGGACCTCGGTGACCACCTGCTGGAGGTTCTCGATCTCCCGCTCGGCCGCCTCGTCCCGGAAGCCGCTGTCGCCCGGCCAGTCCGCGATGACGACGGACTCCTGGCCGGTCAGCGAGGTCCACAGCTTCTCGGTGACGAACGGGACCACCGGGTGCAGCAGCCGCAGCGTGACGTCCAGGACCTCGCCGAGGACGCGCCGCGCGGCGTCGGCCTCCGCGCCGCCCTTGGCGAAGGTGGTCTTGGACAGTTCGACGTACCAGTCGAAGACCTCGTCCCACGCGAAGTGGTAGAGGACGTCGGAGAGCTTGGCGAACTGGTAGTCCTCGTAGTACGCGTCGACCTCGGCGACCACCGCGTTCAGCCGGGACAGGATCCAGCGGTCGGTGGCGGACAGCCGCTCGGGGGCGGGCAGTTCGCCCTCCACCGTGGCGCCGTTCATCAGCGCGAAGCGGGTCGCGTTCCAGATCTTGTTGGCGAAGTTGCGGGACGCCTGGACCCAGTCCTCGCCGATCGGGACGTCCACACCGGGGTTGGCGCCGCGGGCCAGGGTGAAGCGGACCGCGTCCGATCCATAGGTGTCCATCCAGTCCAGCGGATTGACCGCGTTCCCAAAGGACTTGGACATCTTCTTGCCGAACTGGTCACGGACCATGCCGTGCAGCGCGATGGTGTGGAACGGCGGGGTGCCGTCCATGGCGTACAGGCCGAACATCATCATCCGGGCGACCCAGAAGAAGAGGATGTCGTAGCCGGTGACCAGGACCGAGTTCGGATAGAACTTCTCCATGCTCTCGGTCCGCTCGGGCCAGCCGAGCGTGGAGAACGGCCACAGGCCGGAGGAGAACCAGGTGTCCAGGACGTCGCTGTCCTGGTGCCAGCCCTCGCCGCCCGGCGGCTGCTCGTCCGGTCCGACGCAGACGACCTCGCCGTTCGGCCCGTACCAGACCGGGATCCGGTGGCCCCACCACAGCTGGCGCGAGATGCACCAGTCGTGGAGGTTGTCGACCCAGTCGAAGTAGCGCTTCGACATGTCCTCCGGGTGGATCTTCACCCGGCCGTCGCGGACCGCGTCGCCCGCGGCCTTGGCCAGCGGGCCGACCTTGACCCACCACTGCATGGACAGCCGCGGCTCGATGGTGGTCTTACAGCGCGAGCAGTGGCCCACGGAGTGGGTGTACGGGCGTTTCTCGGCCACGATCCGGCCCTCGGCGCGCAGGGCGCCGACGACGGCGCTGCGCGCCTCCAGCCGGTCCAGGCCCTGGAAGGGGCCGTGGGCGGTGATGACCGCGTGCTCGTCCATGACGGTCAGGTTCGGCAGGCCGTGCCGCTGCCCGATCTCGAAGTCGTTCGGGTCGTGGGCCGGGGTGACCTTGACCGCGCCGGTGCCGAACTCGGGGTCGACGTGCTCGTCGGCGACGACCGGGATCCGGCGGCCGGTGAGCGGCAGCTCGATCTCGATGCCGACCAGGTGGCGATAGCGCTCGTCGTCGGGGTGGACGGCGACCGCGGTGTCGCCCAGCATCGTCTCGGCACGGGTCGTCGCCACGACGATCGAATTGTCGCCCTCGCCGTACCGGATCGAGACGAGCTCGCCGTCATCGTCGTCGTACTCCACCTCGATGTCCGAGATGGCCGTAAGACAGCGCGGGCACCAGTTGATGATGCGCTCGGCGCGGTAGATCAGCTCGTCCTCGTAGAGCCGCTTGAAGATCGTCTGGACGGCCTTGGAGAGCCCCTCGTCCATGGTGAAGCGCTCGCGCTTCCAGGCCACGCCGTCGCCCAGGCGCCGCATCTGGCCGGAGATCTGCCCACCGGACTCGCTCTTCCACTGCCAGACGCGCTCGACGAACGCCTCGCGGCCCAGGTCGTGGCGGGAGACGCCCTCCTTGGCCAGCTCGCGCTCGACCACGTTCTGCGTGGCGATACCGGCGTGGTCCATCCCCGGCTGCCAGAGCGTCTCAAAGCCCTGCATTCGCTTGCGCCGGGTGAGCGCATCGATGATCGTGTGCTCGAAGGCATGGCCGAGGTGGAGCGAGCCGGTCACATTGGGGGGCGGGATGACGATGGTGTAGGGCTCTTTGTCGCTCTTCGCGTCCGCCTCGAAGTAACCGCGCTCTACCCAGCGCTCGTACAGCGGCCCCTCTACATCGGCCGGCGCGTACTGGGTCGGCAGTTCGGGGTGGCTGTTCGGCCCGCTCGTGGGGCGCTGCGAAGAGTTCTCGGTCACGCCCGCAGTCTAAAGGGCCGCGGCCTTCCGTTACGAACCCGTTGTGGCCCCGGCGCCAAGGCGCCCGAGGGCGTCGGGAAGGATGTTTGGTACCTGTCATGCGCATAAGGAGAGGCACATGAGCCATCAGCAGCCGCCGCCGCAGCCCGGCCCCTATGGGGGCCAGCCAGGGCCGTACGGCGCCGGTCAGCCTCCCGTGCCCAATCCGTACGCGCAGCAGCCTGGTCCCTACGGACAGCCGCCGCAGCCGCCCCAGCAGGGCTACGGCTACCCCGGGCAGCCGCAGGGCCGGCCAGGCCCGTATGGACAGCCCGCGAACCCTTACGGTCAGCCGCCGCAGCCGCCGCAACCCGGCCCCGCGCCCCAGCAGGGCCCGGGCTACTACGGCGGGCCCCAGACGCCGCCGTCCCCGGGGCCGGCGGCCGGTGGCAACGGTAAGGGCAGGAAGGTGGGTCTCGCGGTCGGCGCGGTGGTGGTCGTGGCGGCGCTGGGGGCGGGGGCGTTCGCGCTGTTCGGCGGCGGCAGCGGCGGCCCGTACAAGCTGACCACGCCCGACACCGTGGCCTCGGACTACGAGCGCCAGGGCTCGGGCACGGACGACAGCGATCTGTCCGCGGCGGGCCGGAAGGACCTCCAGCAGGTGCCGGTCGTCAAGGACCCGCATCTGGTGGCGGCCGACTACCAGACCTCCGGTAAGGAGATGCTGAAGTTCACCGGCGTCTGGGGCGATGTGACCGACCCGGAGCGGGGCGCGGACCTCGCGCTGGCGGTCATCGTCAAGACGCTGCAGGACAACGGCACCGCGCAGGCCAAGGGCAGCCCCCAGACGTTCTCCCCGGACGGTTTCGACGGGGACGTCCTGAAGTGCCAGTCCATGAAGTTCACCTCGAATCAGGGATCCATGGAGGCCCCCGCGTGCGTCTGGGGCGACAAGGACACCCTGGGCGTCACGGTCATGGCGGATCCGGCGGCCGCGGTGCTCGGTGGTGGCATGTCCCTTGAGGACGCCGCCGGCATCACGGCCAAGGTGCGCAAGGACGCGCGCGTCGAGATCGACGGCTAGCCCGCGGCCGACGCAGAGCAACACAACAGCACGTTTTCTAACGAGGGATACAGATGAGCTACAACCAGCCGGGCCCTTACGGCCAGCAGCCCCAACAGCCGGGTCCCTACGGGCAGGGTGGAGCGGCCGGCCAGCCCGGCTACGGCTACCCGCAGCAGCCGGGTCAGCCGGGTCCCTACGGCCAGCCGCAGCAGCCGCCCCAGCAGGGCTACGGCTACCCCGGGCAGCCGCAGGGCCAGCCGGGCCCCTACGGCCAGCAGCCGAACCCGTACGCCCAGCAGCAGCCGTACGGCCAGCCGGGCATGCCGGGGCCGTACCAGCCGGGCCCGGGCCAGGGCGGCGGCAACAAGAAGGGCCTGGCGATCGCGATCGGCGCGGTGGTCGTGGTGGCCGCGGTCGTCGGCGGTGTCCTGATGTTCAAGGGCGGGGACGACAGTGGTGGCGGCGGTAAGGTCGCCGACGACGGCAAGCGGTACAAGCTCACCACCCCCGCGACGGTGGCCGGCGACTACACCAAGAGCTCCTCCGGCGGGGGCGGGCTCACCTCCTCGGACGCGGACGACTTCGAGAAGTTCGGCGTCACCAACCCCAAGACCGAGAGCGCGGAGTACAAGTCCGGCGAGGGCATGAGCGCCAAGCAACTGCAGCTCAACGGCGTCTGGGGCGAGGTGAAGGACCCCGAGGCGGTCGTCGACGGCGCCTTCTCGAAGATCGCGCAAGAGGCCGAGAAGGACCCCTCCACCAGTGGCGGGATGAAGGCCGAGCTCGTGGGCAGCCCGGAGACCGTGACGCCCAGCGGCTTCGAGAACGCCGTGATGAAGTGCCAGAACACCAAGTTCACCCCGACCGGGGACTCCGGCTCCAGCGGCATACCCACCAAGGGCTTCTCGATCCCGATCTGCATGTGGGGCGACAACAGCACGGTGGCTTACGTGGTCGTCTCCGACGCGGCCGCGGCGCTGTCCGGCAAGAGCATGTCGCTCGACGAGGCCGGTGAGATCACCGCGAAGGTCCGCAACGACGCGCGCGTGGAGATCAAGTAGCGCGTGGAGATCAAGTAGTCGAGCGGGCCGCGCAGTTCACAGGCCACAGCCGATCCGGAGGGGGACCCCCACAGCCATGAGCCACAACCAGCCACCGCCGCCGGGGCCCTACGGCGGCGGACCCGGCCCGTACGGGGGCGCCCAGCCCAATCCGTACGGCGGGGGGCAGCAGCAGCCCGCGGAGCCCAACCCGTACGCGCAGTCGCCGGGGTACGGCTATCCGCAGGCGCAGCCCCCGCAGGGCTACGGCTACCCGCAGCAGGCGGGTCCCTACGGCCAGCCGCCCTATCCCGCGCCGCCCGCGGCCGGCGGGGGCGGCGGGGGCGGCAACCGCACCAAGATCATCGCGGTGACGGTGGCCGGGCTCGTGGTGGTGGGCGCGATCGTCACCGGCGCCGTGGTGCTGTCCAGCGGTGACGACGGCCCGAAGGCGATGAAGCTGGTCACCCCCAAGACGCTCGCCGACGACACCTACACGCTGGACAAGGGCACGGACGACCTCGACAACGAGGGCACCAGCGTGCAGGGCAGCATGCCCGAGGGCGCGACCTCGGTCCTGGCCCAGTACAAACGGTCGGACGACGACAATTCGGGGCTCGCCTTCTCCGGTATGTACGGCGACATCAGCGACCCGGACACGGTCCGCGACGAGATGTTCAAGGGTTTCGCGGGCGGCGACGGCTCCCCCACGGTGGAGCGGAAGCGCAAGCGGTTCCAGCCGAAGGGCGCTGACGGCCCGTCGGTGGAGTGCGAGGTGGTCAAGCTCTACGACCGGATCTACGCCCCGGCCTGCGTCTGGGCCGAGGAGACGGACGCGGCGATGGTGCTCGACGTCAACGCGGAGAACACCTCGGTGTCCGACGCCGACATGGAGTCCTTCGCCAAGGTGACCGCGGGCATCTACCAGGACACCCGCAAGCCCGCCTGAACCACCTGTGAAGCGGCCACAGGGCGCGTACGACACGAAGAGGGCCCCGGGAGACCGGGGCCCTCTTCGTACGCTCTCAGCGGGGCGGCTACGCGTGCGGGTGCGGCTACGCGCTCTTCTCGTGCCGCTCGCCCGGCTCGGTGCCGCGGGTGCGGGGCACCAGCGTGGGGTTCACATTGGAGTGCACGACGTCCTCGGTGATGACGACGCGGGCCACGTCCTTGCGGGAGGGCACCTCGTACATCGCCGACATCAGCACCTCCTCGATGATCGCGCGCAGGCCCCGGGCCCCAGTGCCGCGCAGGATCGCCTGGTCGGCGATGGCCTCCAGGGCCGGGCGGTCGAAGTCCAGCTCCACCCCGTCGAGTTCGAACAGCCGCTGGTACTGCTTCACCAGGGCGTTCCGCGGCTCGACGAGGATCTGCAGCAGCGCCTCGCGGTCGAGGTTGTGGACGGAGGTGATGACCGGGAGACGGCCGATGAATTCCGGGATCATTCCGAACTTCACCAGATCCTCGGGCATGACCTCCTGGAACTGGTCGCTCGCCTCGATCTCGCGCTTGGAGCGGATCGTGGCGCCGAATCCGATGCCCTTGGCGCCCGCCCGCGCTTCGATGATCTTCTCCAGACCGGCGAAGGCGCCGCCCACGATGAACAGCACATTCGTGGTGTCGATCTGGATGAACTCCTGGTGCGGGTGTTTCCGGCCGCCCTGCGGCGGCACCGACGCCGTGGTCCCTTCCAGGATCTTCAGCAGCGCCTGCTGAACGCCCTCGCCTGATACATCGCGGGTGATCGAGGGGTTCTCGCTCTTGCGGGCCACCTTGTCGATCTCGTCGATGTAGATGATGCCCGTCTCGGCCTTCTTGACGTCGTAGTCAGCGGCCTGGATCAGCTTGAGGAGGATGTTCTCCACGTCCTCGCCGACATAGCCCGCCTCGGTGAGCGCGGTGGCGTCGGCGATGGCGAAGGGCACGTTGAGCATCCGGGCGAGGGTCTGCGCGAGCAGGGTCTTGCCGGAGCCGGTGGGGCCGAGCAGCAGGATGTTGGACTTGGCCAACTCGATGCCGTCGTCGCGGCTGTGGCCGCCGTTCTCGCCCGCCTGGACCCGCTTGTAGTGGTTGTAGACGGCGACCGAGAGGGCCTTCTTGGCGGCCTCCTGGCCGACCACATAGCCCTCGAGGAATTCATAGATCTCGCGCGGCTTGGGGAGTTCCTCCCAGCGCACTTCGGAGGTCTCGGCGAGCTCCTCCTCGATGATCTCGTTGCAGAGATCGATGCATTCATCGCAGATGTACACGCCCGGGCCCGCGATGAGCTTCTTCACCTGCTTCTGGCTCTTCCCGCAGAACGAGCACTTGAGCAGGTCGCCGCCGTCACCGATGCGTGCCACGAGGTGCTTCCCCTTCGCCTTGGATCCGCTTTGCTCCGCGGAACCGGGTGCTTGCGCTGCGCTTTCTGCTTCTTTCCCGTGGGCCGGGGCCCTCAGCCCTCTACGACGGTACCTTGCCGGGCCCCCGGTTCGGGCCCCCCTTGGACCTACTCGGTCCAAGGGGGGTGTTTCCACCGAAGATTCAGCCGAGACCGACCGAGGTCTTACGGGTGGAGACGATCTGGTCGACAAGACCGTACGACAGGGATTCCTCGGCCGTGAGGATCTTGTCCCGCTCGATGTCGTCGCGGATCTTCTCGATGGGCGTCGTGGAGTGCTTGGCCAGCATCTCCTCGAGCTGCGAGCGCATCCGCAGGATCTCGTTGGCCGCGATCTCCAGGTCGGAGACCTGACCGCGCCCGGTCTCACTGTACGGCTGGTGGATCAGGATCCGGGCATTGGGCAGGGCCATCCGCTTGCCCGGCGTACCGGCGGCGAGCAGCACGGCCGCGGCGGACGCCGCCTGGCCCATGCACACCGTCTGGATATCGGGCTTGACGAACTGCATCGTGTCGTAGATGGCGGTCAGCGCGGTGAACGAGCCGCCGGGAGAGTTGATGTAGACCGAAATGTCGCGGTCCGGGTCCATCGACTCCAGGCACAGCAGCTGCGCCATGACGTCGTTGGCCGAGGCGTCGTCGATCTGGACGCCCAGGAAGATCACGCGCTCTTCGAAGAGCTTGGCGTACGGGTCGTACTCGCGGATGCCCTGGGAGGTGCGCTCGACGAAGCGCGGAACGACATAGCGGGATTCGGCCATCGGGCCGGTGTACAGGCCGCTGCCGGGGAAGTTGCTCATCTGGGTCTTCACCATCCTGTGGCGATCTGGGGGCTGGAGGTCGGCTACGGGACGGCGGGCCTCAGGCCCCGGTGCCGCCCCCGCCCGGAACGCTGGAGGCGGACGTCATGACGTCGTCGACCAGGCCGTACGCCTTGGCCTCGTCGGCGGAGAACCAGCGGTCGCGGTCGGAGTCACGGACGATCTGCTCAACCGTCTGGCCGGTGTGGAAGGCGGTCAGCTCGGCCATGCGCTTCTTGGTGTGCAGCAGTCGCTCGGCGTGGATCTTGATGTCCGAGGCGGAACCCGCCAGACCCGCGGAGGGCTGGTGGATCAGGATCTCGGCGTTGGGGAGCGCGAAGCGCTTGCCCGGGGTGCCCGCGCTCAGCAGGAACTGGCCCATCGAGGCGGCGAGGCCCATGGCGATGGTGACCACGTCGTTCTGGATGTACTGCATGGTGTCGTAGATCGCCATGCCCGCCGAGATCGAGCCGCCCGGGGAGTTGATGTAGAGGTAAATGTCCTTTTCCGGATCGGCGGCGAGCAGGAGCAGCTGAGCCGTGATCTTGTTGGCGATGTCGTCGTCGACCGGCTGGCCGAGGAAGATGATCCGCTCGCCGAGCAGCCGGTTGTAGACCTGGTCGCCGAGGCCACCGACGGTCGGCTCGCCGGCGGCGGAAGGCATCGTATTCGTCACGTATCCACCTGCTCGTCTCTGACGGCTGACTGGCCGTCTCAGCGTCTTCTTCTGGGGTGTGGGGGCCTGGCCGCCAATGTGGCCGGCGGGTTCGCGAGACTCCCCTGCCCTCGTATCTACGGACCCTAACGCGCTGGTCGGCGGGCGCCATCCCGCATCAGGAACTGTTCGCTCTGAGCGCATGTCCCGGCGCCGGACCGGCGTCGCGGAACACGAACGGGCCCGGACGCGTGCAGACGTTCGGGCCCGTTCGTACGGGCTGTGGAGCGGACCGGGATCAGCTCTCGGCCTTGTCCTGCTTCTCCTCGGCCTCCGCGGGCGCCTCGGCGGCCTCGGCCTCGGCCGCGGCGGGCTCCTCGGCGGTCTCGGAGGTGGCCTCGACCGTCTCGCCGGTCTCGTCCTCCTCGTCGTCCAGGTCCACGGTCTCGCCCTTGTCGTCGACGACCTTGGCGGCCTCGACCACCACGGCCAGCGCCTTGCCGCGGGCGACCTCGCCGACGAGCATCGGCACCTGGCCGCCCTCGACGACGGCCTGGGCGAACTGGTCCGGGCTCATACCGGAGGACTGCGCACGGCGCATGAGGTGCTCGGTGAGCTCCTCCTGGCCGACGGACAGCTGCTCCTTGTTGACCAGCTCGTCGAGGACGAACTGGGTGCGGATGCCCTTCTCGGCCTGCTCCTTGAGCTCGGCGTCGAACTCCTCGGCGGTCTTGTCCTGCATCTGCAGGTACGACTCGAGGTTGAGGCCCATCTGGCCGAGCTGGTGGTGCTCGAGGTTGTGCTTACGGGTGTTGATCTCGTCCTGGAGGAGCTTCTCCGGGATCGGCACCTCGACCAGCTCCAGCAGGGCGTCCAGCACCTTCTCCTGGGCCTGGGTGGCCTGCTCGAACTTCTTCGACCGCTCCAGGCGCTTACGGCTGTCGCCGCGCAGCTCCTCGAGGGTGTCGAACTCGCTGGCCAGCTGGGCGAAGTCGTCGTCGAGCTCGGGCAGCTCACGGGCCTTGACCTCGGAGACCTTGACCGAGACCTCGGCCTCCTTGCCCTGGGCGGAGCCGCCCTTGAGCTCGGAGGTGAAGGTGGCCTCGCCACCCGCCTCCAGGCCGGTCACGGCCTCGTCGATGCCGTCCAGCAGCTCGCCCGAGCCGATGGTGTAGGTGACGCCGGTGGCGACACCGTCCTCCAGGACCTCGCCGTCGACCTTGGCCTCGAGGTCGATCACGACGATGTCGCCCTCGGCGGCGGCGCGCTCCACCGGGCTGGTGGTGGCGAAGCGCTCCCGCAGCTGCTCGACGGACTTGTCGATGTCCTCGTCCGAGACCTCGACGGAGTCGACGGTGACCTCGATGCCGGAGTAGTCCGGGATCTCGATCGCCGGGCGGATGTCCACCTCGGCGGTGAAGGTCAGCAGCTCGTTGTCCTTGAGCTCGGTGATGTCGACCTCGGGCTGGCCAAGCGGGTTCAGCTCACCCTCGTTGACCGCGTCGGTGTAGAACTTCGGGAGCGCCTCGTTGACGGCCTCCTCCAGCACGGCGCCACGACCGAACCGCTGGTCGATGATGCGGGCCGGGATCTTGCCCTTGCGGAACCCAGGCACCGTGACCTGCTGGTTGATCTTCTTGTACGCCGCGTCGAGGCTGGGCTTGAGCTCCTCGAAGGGCACCTCGACAGTGAGCCGAACCCGGGTCGGGTTCAGGTTCTCCACGGCGCTCTTCACGGTTCGGTCTCCTTGGGGGCTGACGTGTGGTGTTCAGCTGCGGTGCGCTGTCGCGTCGCAGCGGATTCGCGTCCGGTTAAAAAGACACAGACACGCAGCTTGCATAGTAACCGCAAGCATGACGGGCCCCACAACGCGATCTTGACGCCTGTGGATGGTCGGGGTGGCCGGATTCGAACCGACGACCTTCCGCTCCCAAAGCGGACGCGCTACCAAGCTGCGCCACACCCCGTCGGTGCGACACGTAGGGTACATGCCCGCGGACGCCCCGGCTGCCGGTTATTCGACTGGTGGGCAAGGGTGTGCGGGGAACGGTCGGGAACCGCTACGATGCATGCCGTGCCGCGAACCGGGTGATCATGCCTGGGCGGAGGTGTCCGGGAGACCGGTGCATCCGTGTACGCGGCGCGTGCGGGCGTAGCTCAATGGTAGAGCCCCAGTCTTCCAAACTGGCTACGCGGGTTCGATTCCCGTCGCCCGCTCCACTGCTTTCGGCCCGGCCCGGGGAGTTCCCCGGGCCGGGCCGTTCGCTTTTGCGCACACTCGCACGCGTCCGGGCACCCGCTCCCCGGGACATGGGGGCGGGTGACTGCGGGAGTCGATACCAGGGGTCGGCGATCAGGGGTTGATGTCGGCGATGGCCTCGGCGGCCGAGTCGAGGAACTTCTGGATGTCCGGCGCGACATTGGACGAGGCGAGCAGGAACCCGAAGAGGATCGCGACCAGGGCCGGCCCCCACTTGACCCGGCCATTGCGGATCATGAACACCAGGATGATGCCCACCAGCAGTACCAATGACAGGGAAATGGCCACAACATCCCACCCTCGGTCGCACACGTCTCACAGGCCCCGGAAGCACGCGACCCCGCACACCCCCGCAGCCACCATCGTGCCATCAACTCCCGCCGCTCAGCAGTGGGGTGGAGCGATAAACGGTCACATGTGCACACGACACCCCCCGCTCCGGTACCCGTCCGGTAACCGTTCATTCAAAGGGTTACGGGTGATGCTCCCCACAACTCCGCGAGCCGCCCGACCGGTGAATTCCGATCACCCCGGATGACCTCAGGCAGGAATTCGGAATTCACTCGGCGGTCACTCGACAGGGTGACAAAACATCAATGAATCAGACATTCCGCCAGAGCCTCCCGCGGGGCATATGCCCCAATTAAGCGGGATGAAAGCCATCAGAACGGACAGCCTCTGCCCGGATATCGAATGATCGCATCGCTTTGTCGACTCCTCGGTCGACTTACCGGGAGCGACTATCGGCCGCGATGCGGAGACTATGAACGGAAAGCAAACTGAACGAGGTTTTACGCAATACAGGTTTCGGCGCTATCGTGCCTCAGATGTTTCACGCTGCCATGACTCCCCCACGCGCAGTGAGGTCCCGGGTACTCTCCCCCAGTTCCTGGTGGGAGGGCCTGTGACCAACTCCCTGCGCCCGCACGGTTATCAGCGGACCCCGCTCCCCCAGGAGGCGGCGCCCACTCCCCCCTCACCGCGGGCCGACGAACCAGGGCAGCAGGCGACCACCCCGCCAGCCGCCTCCCCCGCCGGGCAGAAGCCCAAACAGCGGGACGCGTTCTTCGACAACGCGAAGTACCTCGCGATCGTGCTGGTCGCGATGGCCCACTCCTGGGAGCCGCTCACCGACAGCAGCCGCACCGCGGAAGCGCTGTACATGGTCGTCTACACCTTCCACATGCCGGCCTTCATCGTGATCTCCGGCTACTTCTCGCGCAGCTTCGACATGCGGCCGGACCGGCTCAAGCGCCTGATCACCGGCATCGCGGTGCCCTATGTGATCTTCGAGGTCGCGTACACGCTGTTCAAGCGCTGGGCGGACGACGATCCGACGTACGACTTCAGCCTGCTGGACCCCTGGTACCTCACCTGGTTCCTGGTCGCGCTGTTCGTATGGCGGCTGACCACTCCGATCTGGAAGCTGGTGCGCTGGCCGATCCCGCTCGCGCTCGCCGTCGCCACGCTCGCGGCGGTCTCGCCCGACATCGGCGACGACCTGGACATGCAGCGGCTGCTGCAGTTCCTGCCGTTCTTCATCCTCGGCCTGTGCATGAAGCCCGAGCACTTCCAGATGATCCGCCGCCGCTCGGTGCGGATCGCGTCGGTGCCGATCTTCGCGTGTGCTCTCCTGTTCGCCTACTGGGCGGCGCCGCGGATGAGCTCGGCGTGGTTCTACCACCGCGACAGCGTCCAGGAGCTGGGTGCGCCGCCGTGGACCGGCCCGGTGATGACGCTCGCCCTCTTCGGCTGCTCGGTCGTGCTCGTCAGCTGCTTCTTCGCCTGGGTGCCGCGGCGCCATATGTGGTTCACGGTGCTGGGCGCCGGGACGCTGTACGGCTATCTGCTGCACGGCTTCCTCGCCAAGGGCTCCCGGTTCTGGGGCTGGTACGACAAGTACGAGTGGCTGCACAAGCCGCTGGGAGAGATCGCGGTCACGATCATCGCCGCCACCGTGGTCACCGTGCTGTGCACGCCTCCCGTTCAGCGCGCATTCCGCTTCGCCATGGAGCCGAAGATGGCCTGGGCCTTCCGTAAGGACCCCGCCGAACAGGCCCGCAGCCGTACGACGACGGCGGCCTAGCGCGCCAACGGCCGCCACGACGCGAAGGGCTGGACCGCGGATCCCCACGGGCCAGCCCTTTCTCGGCTCTTCCACGGCTCAACGCTTACGGCTCACGGCTTCGGCGTCGTGCGGCGCAGCGCCGCACGGGCCGGGAGCGCCGTCGCCGCCAGGCCCAGCACCACGGCCGTGCCCGCGAAGCCCGCGTAGGTGAGCGGCGGGACGTACGGGTCCTCGCCGGTCAGGCCGCTCATCATCGGCACGAGCGTGACCAGGGCGATCGCGGTGCCCAGGCCGATGCCCGCCGTGGCCACCAGCAGCGCCTCCCAGCGCACCATCCCGAGCACCTGCCGCCGGGTGGTGCCGATCAGCCGCAGCATGCCCAGCTCACGGCGGCGGTCCAGCACGGTCATCACCAGGGTGTTGACGGCGGCGACGGCCGCGAAGCCGCCGGGGACGCCCGCCATGACGGTGTTGGCCCAGGCGTTCGGCTTCCGCTCCTCGTCCTGGGCCGCCGCATAGCCGTCCCGGTCGGTGATGTCCTCGCCGAGCCGCCGGCCGAGCGCCGCGGCGACGGCCTTACGGTCGGCGCCTTCGGCGTCCCGCACCAGCACATCGCTGTCGAACGCCGACGTCACATGGCCGGACAGCGCCGTACGGGGCAGGGTGAGCTCGGCGATCCCCAGCCCGCGCCCGTAGATCGCGACCACGGTGGGCGAGATCGTCGTGCCGTCCGGGAGGTGGAGGGCGAGCCGGTGGCCGATCCGGGCATGGGCCGCCTTCGCCAGCAGCCCGTCCACGGCCACCCGGCCCGGCCCCCCAGGGCGTCCAGGCGCCCCTTACGGACGTCCAGGTCCTGTACGGCCGCCAGGTCGCGGCCGCTCCCGGAGACGCCCTGCGCCGACGCGGTCCGCAGCCAGCGGCCGTCGCCCGAGCCCACCGGGACCAGCACCCCGGTGCGCAGCAGCCCCACGGACGCGGCCACGCCCCGTACGGAAGCGGCGCGGGCCGCCGTACCGGACGGCAGCCCCTCCGGAGCGGAGATCACCTGGTCGGCGACGATGCCCGCCCGCCGCTGGCGGGCGCCCGTGTGGTCCTCACTGGTGTGCATGAAGACGAGGGTCGAGGCGAAGGCCATGGCCAGCACGATCGAGGTGATCGCCGAGGCCAGGCGGCGGGCATTGGCCCGGCTGTTGGCCGAGGCCAGATGGGCCGGCGCCGGTCCGGCGCGCAGCGGCGGCCCGATCAGCCAGGCGCACAGGCGGGCGATGACCGGGCCGAGCAGGGCCACGGCGAGCATGAAGAGCATCACGACCCCAAGGGCGGCGTTGGCCGCGTCGTCGCCGGAGGCCGAGGCGGCGACACCGGTCCCAGCCGCTCCACGGCCGCCTCGCCGAGCGCCCGCCCCGGCGGGATCCGCGCCGGGCGGCGGGCGGCCATGAGGCCCGCCAGGAGCGAGGTGAAGAAGCCCGCGCCGACGGCGACGAGGAGCGGAATCCAGGAGATCGAGAGCTCCACGGGCCCCGGGACGGCGCCCTTCTCCTTGAGCTGCCCGACCCACCAGCGGGCGAGCGCCCATCCGGGCAGCAGGCCGACCGCGCCCGCGAGCGGGGCGACCAGCAGCGCCTCGGCCGCGACCGAGCGGCGGATCTGACGTGGAGTGGCGCCGATCGCCCGCAGCAGGGCCATCTCGCGGCCGCGCTGGCCCACGGAGAGGGCGACGGTGCCCGCGATGGCCACCCTCCCCCAGCCTTCGGCCGGGAGGTGCCCCCTGCTGCTGCCCACCCGAGAGCTCGCCGGGCCGCCGCCTGGCCTGGTCCCCCAGGCCGACCTGGGCGAGCACCTCATGGGCCCGGTGGCGGTTGGGTCGGGCGCCCGCGAGCCGCATGGGGAGCAGCACGTTCTGCTCGACGGTCAGGGAGGGGAGGAGGTTGAAGGACTGGAAGACGAAGCCGAGGCGGGCGCGGCGCAACGCGGTGAGCTTGTTCTCACTCATTCCGGTGATTTCGGTGCCACCCAGTTTGACGGTCCCTGCGGTCGGCCGGTCGAGCCCGGCGGCGCACTGAAGGAATGTCGATTTGCCGCAGCCGGAGGGGCCCATGACGGCGGTGAAGCTGCCGTGCGGAAGGGCCAGGTCGATGCCGCGCAGAGCGTGGACGGCGATGCGGCCCCGGCCGTAGCGGCGCTGGACACCGTGGAGTTCGATGGCATGGGCGTGGTGCGGGGCCGGTGCCGCCGCTGTCTGTCGCCGCTTGCGCAGCCCCATGGTGGTGACCCTTCCGAGGAGTTCGCCCGATTCCCCTCGAACGTACGGATCACGGCCCCTCGGCAGCCATGACGGCCACCGGCTAACCCCCGCCGGGCGGGCCGATCGGGCCGTAAGGCGCCGCGGGGCAGTCCGGTGCGGCCGTAAGGCGGCCGTACCGGCTGCGGAGAGGCGTCCCTACCGGCGGTCGCGAGGCGCCTCTGCCGACGACCGCGAGTCGCCCTTACTGACGGCAGATCAGCAGCAGGGCGCGGTCGTCGTTGACGTCCTTCGCGACCGTCTCGATCAGGTGCCAGGCCGCGCCGTGGAAGCCGGAGCCGACATAGCGGTCCGCCTCGCCGGTGAGGCGGTCGATGCCCTCGCTGATGTCCCGGTCGGCGGTCTCCACGAGGCCGTCGGTGAAGAGCATCAGGACGTCGCCGGGCCGCAGCGTGCCCTTGGTGGGGTCGAATTGGGCGCCGTCGTAGACGCCCAGCAGCGGGCCGTCGGCGGACTTCTCCTCCCACTTGCCGGTGCCCGCGCTCAGCTGGAGCGCGGGCAGATGTCCGGCGGAGAAGAGCTCGAAGTCGCCGCTGTCGAGGTCGAGGACGAGATGGATGGAGGTCGCGAAGCCCTCGTCCCAGTCCTGGCGCAGGAGATAGCCGTTGGCGGCCGGGAGGAAGCCATGCGGCGGCAGGGAGCCGAGGAGGCCGCCGAAGGCGCCGGAGAGCAGCAGGGCGCGCGAGGCGGCGTCCATGCCCTTGCCGGAGACGTCGGTGAGGACGACCTCGAGAGTGCGGCCGCCGCCGGTGCGGGCGGCCACGACGAAGTCACCGGAGAAGGACTGCCCACCGGCCGGGCGCAGCGCCATCTCGCGGTGCCAGCCGCGCGGCAGGTTGGGCAGCTTGCTCTGGACGCGGATGCGCTCGCGCAGGTCGAAGAGCATGGTGCCGCCGCGCCGCCAGGGCACCCCGACGCGGCTGCGGAACTGGGCGATCAGCAGGCCGAAGAAGCCGACGGCGGCGACGACCAGGATGGTGCCGGGGGTGACCCGGGAGGAGGCGTCCTCCTCGGTGTACGGGCCGAGCACGGCGGACTCCACGATCAGGGCCGTGGCGGCCGCCGCGTACAGGGCGAGCAGGCTGGCGGGGCGCAGCAGCAGCCCGCCCGCGACGATGGGCAGGACGAGGGCGGACGGGGAGCACCAGTCGGGCTGGGCGATGGTGCCTCCGGCGATGGCGGGGACGCCGAGGAGCAGCGCGGTCAGGGCGAGCCGGTCGGAGCCCTCACCGCGGAAGTAGTCCACTCCGGCTTTGCGCACGCCTGTGCGAGCCCGGTGCAGAACTCTGCGCATCCGGGCCCACGGAGTGTCCACGCCGCCAGTCATTGCATCGGGACCCTACCCACCCGTTCGGACGCGCGTCGATTCGTGGCGCGTTGAACCACCCAGCCAGGGGGGCAATCGTAAGCGAAATTCGTTCGCGTGTACGGGAAACGGCTGCTAGGGATGGGAATATGAGGACTGAGCTGCGCGTGCTCGACCCATCGATTTGGGATGATTGGTACGGAAAACTGCTACTCGCATTCGGCGGAGTTCCCGAAGCGCCCGAGGAATCCACGCTCTGGCGGGAGTTGACCGAATGCGAGCGCTCGATCGGCGCCTGGGACGGCGCCGACATCGTGGGCACGGCGGGGCTGTTCAGCTTCCGGCTGTCGGTCCCGGGCGGCGGGATCGTCCCGGCGGCCGGGGTCACGATGGTGAGCGTGCAGGCCACGCACCGGCGGCGCGGGGTGCTCCGGGCCATGATGCGGCGCCAGTTGGAGGACATCCGCGCGGCGGGCGATGAGCCGCTGGCCGTTCTGACCGCGTCGGAACCGGATATCTACGGACGGTTCGGCTATGGCGCGGCCACGCAGACCGCCTACGCCGAGATCGACACCACCCGGGTGCGGCTGACCGCCCCCGAGGGCGTGGACGACGTACGGCTGCGTGCCGTGCCCCTGGAGTCCGCCGTCGAGGCGTGCGAGGCCGTCTACGCCCGGCAGGTGCGCACCCGGCCGGGCATGCTGGAGCGGATCCCCGGCTGGGAGCGGGTGCCACTGCTGGACCCGCCGGGCGACCGCGAGGGGGCGTCCCCGCTGCGCTGTGTGCTGGCCGAGTCGGGCGGCGAGGTCAGCGGCTACGCGCGGTTCGCGGTCAAGCCCGAGTGGGATCTGGCCGGGCCGAAGGGCACGGTCGTCCTGCGCGACCTGGAGGCCCTGGACCCGGCGTCCTACGCGGCGCTGTGGCGCTTCCTCTTCGACCTCGACCTGACCTCGGTGATCCGGACCGGCCCCCGCCCGGTGGACGATCCCTGGCAGCTCCTGGTCTCGGACATCCGGCGGTGCGCCGTAAGGCTGCGCGACTCGCTGTTCGTCCGCCTGGTGGACGTGGGGGCCGCGCTCGAGGCGCGGACGTACACCACGCCCGTGGAGACCGTCCTGGAGGTCACGGACCCCTTCTGCCCCTGGAACGAGGGGCGCTGGCGGTTGAGCGGCGACGCCAAGGGCGCCTCCTGCGAGCGCACGGACGACGCTCCCGATCTCCGGATGGGCGCGCGGGAGCTGGGAGCGGCGTATCTCGGTGGCATCTCCCTGACCGCGCTGGCGGGTGCGGGGCGTGTCCAGGAGGCCCGTCAGGGCGCCCTTACGGAGGCCACGACCGCGTTCGCGACCCCGGTCGCCCCGTGGCTGCCCCACGGCTTCTGACGGCTTCGGGGCGGCGGGCGGCCCCTTCGGGGGGACCGTAAAAGGCCCGGTGGCCGCCTTAAGACGGCCACCTCAGGGCCGTCGGCGCCTTACGGCCGCTGGCAGTCAGGGCACCAGAAGAGATTGCGGGCGGCGAGATCGGCGGTGCGGATCTCGCCACCACAGATGTGGCAGGGCTGTCCGGCGCGCCGGTAGACATAGACCTCGCCGCCGTGGTCGTCCACGCGCGGCGGGCGGCCCATCGCCTCGGGGGTGTGCTCGGGGCGGACCGTATCGATCCGGTTGTTCCGCACCCCCTCGCGCATCAGCGCCACCAGGTCGGCCCATATCGCGTCCCATTGGTCGCGGGTCAGCGCACGGCCGGGCCGGTAGGGGTCGATCCCGTGCCGGAAGAGCACTTCGGCTCGGTAGACGTTCCCGACCCCGGAGATCACCTTCTGGTCCATGAGCAGCGCGGCCACGCTGACCCGGCTGCGGGAGATCCGGGCCCAGGCCCGCTCGCCGTCGTCCGCCGGGCGCAGTGGATCGGGGCCCAGCCGGTCGTGGATCACCTGCTTCTCCCCGTCGGTGATCAGGGCGCAGGCGGTCGGGCCGCGCAGATCCGCGTACCCCTCGGGATTCGCCAGCCGCAGCCGGACGGTGTCGGTGGGCGGCGGGGCGGGGGCCGGGCCGAAGGCGTACGTACCGAAGAGTCCCAGGTGGACATGGACCCAGCCGGTGGCCGCGAAGTCCAGGAAGAGGTGCTTGCCGTGCGCCTCGGCGTGGCGCAGCGGCTGGCCGTCGATCAGCCCGGCGCCGTCGGCGAACTTTCCCTGTGGGCTGGTGGCCCGGACGGGCCGGCCGCCGAAGGTCTCGAGGTGATCGGCGGCCAGCCGGTGGATGGTGTGCCCTTCGGGCATCAGTCGCCTTGCGGATGGTGGGCCGGGATGGGCGGCAGCTCGCCGGTGGTCTCGTAACCCGTGAGCATCTCGATACGGCGGGTGTGCCGCTCCTCGCCCGAGTACGGGGTGTTCAGGAAAATCTCGACAAACTTGGTGGCTTCGTCCTGGGTGTGCATCCGGGCGCCGACGCTGATCACATTGGCGTTGTTGTGCTCACGGCCGAGGGCCGCGGTCTCCTCGCTCCAGGCCAGCGCCGCGCGCACCCCCTTGACCTTGTTCGCCGCGATCTGCTCACCATTGCCGGATCCGCCGATGACGATGCCGAGGCTCCGCGGGTCGGCGGCGGTCCGCTCCGCGGCGCGCAGGCAGAACGGCGGGTAGTCGTCCTGGGCGTCGTAGATGTGCGGGCCGCAGTCGACGGGCTCGTGGCCGGCCGCCTTGAGCCACTCCACGAGGTGGTTCTTGAGTTCGAAACCGGCATGGTCGGAGCCGAGGTACACGCGCATGTGCCGAGTGTGTCATGGCCGTGTGGCCTTCGCCGCTCAGGGTAGGCATCGCAGAAATCCCTGTAATGCCAAAGAACCTCATGAAAACCTCAAGTAACAATCTGGATTCAAAGGTTCAACTGGCCGACCTCCTGAGATTCACTGGCGTCGCTCGTAACGCGAGAGCAAAGGAATCGAGCACATGAGCGCACAACCTGCGACCACGCCGGAGCAGCAGCGGGCCCCCGGCGACCCGGGCTCGCCCGACGGCCTCAAGGCGGGACTCAAGAACCGCCATCTTTCGATGATCGCGATCGGCGGCGTGATCGGCGCCGGCCTCTTCGTCGGCTCCAGTGCGGGTATCGCCAAGGCCGGCCCCGGCATTCTCATCTCGTATGCGCTGGTCGGCCTCATGGTCGTCTTCGTCATGCGGATGCTCGGCGAGATGTCCGCCGCCAACCCCACCTCCGGCTCCTTCTCCGCCTACGCCGACCGGGCGCTCGGCCGCTGGGCCGGTTTCTCCATCGGCTGGCTGTACTGGTTCTTCTGGGTCGTGGTGCTGGCGGTCGAAGCCACCGCCGGCGCCAAGATCCTGGAGGGCTGGTGGCCGGCCGTCCCGCAGTGGGGCTGGGCGCTGATCGTGATGGTGGTGCTCACCGCGACCAACCTGGTCTCGGTCGGCTCCTACGGTGAGTTCGAGTTCTGGTTCGCCGGGATCAAGGTCGTGGCGATCGCCGCGTTCATCGTGGTCGGCGGGCTCGCGGTGTTCGGGCTGCTGCCGCATTCGGACAACGAGGGCGCGGGCCTGGCCCACCTCACCGACCACGGCGGCTTCCTGCCGAACGGGCCGGGCGCCATTCTCACCGGTGTGCTGCTGGTGGTCTTCTCCTTCATGGGCAGCGAGATCGTCACCCTCGCGGCCGGTGAGTCCGAGGACCCGCAGCGGGCGGTCACCAAGGCCACCAACAGCGTGATCTGGCGTATCGCGGTCTTCTACCTGGGCTCGATCTTCGTCGTGGTCACCCTGCTCCCCTGGGACTCCAAGGCGATCGCCGACAAGGGCAGCTATGTCGCGGCGCTCGACTCGGTCGGCATACCGCACGCCGGCGACATCATGAACGTGATCGTGCTGACCGCCGTGCTCTCGTGTCTGAACTCCGGCCTCTACACCGCCTCCCGCATGGCCTTCTCGCTCGGCCAGCGCGGCGACGCCCCGGCCGCCTTCGCCCGCACCAACTCCCGAGGCGTCCCGCAGGCCGCGATCCTCGGCTCGGTCGTCTTCGGCTTCGTCGCGGTGTGGTTCAACTACCAGTGGCCGGACACCGTCTTCACCTTCCTGCTGAACTCCTCGGGTGCGGTCGCGCTCTTCGTCTGGCTGGTGATCTGCTTCAGCCAGCTGCGGATGCGCGGGATGATCCTGCGCGACAACCCCGAGAAGCTGATCGTCCGGATGTGGCTCTTCCCGTACCTGACCTGGGCGACGATCGCGATGATCTCGTTCGTCCTGGTCTACATGCTCACCGACAAGGACGGGCGCGAACAGGTGATCCTCTCCGCGCTGGTGGCCGTACTCGTGGTGGCCCTCGCCCTGGTCAAGGACCGCCTCACCGCGGGCCGCGGCACCGCCCCGGCCGCCTCCTCGGACCCCGCCACGAAGGAGCGGGCGACCCCGTAGGAACGCGCTCCGCTGATTCTGATTCGCCTGTGCCCCTGGGTGGCGGCCGATGTGTCGCCGCCCGGGGGCGCGGCCGTGTCGGTGGGCGTATCGGGCCCACAGGGCTCAGACGACGCGCGGAAGGACTCGCTCCGCGAAGCGCCGGACCGCGTCCAGCACCCCCATCCCCCGGTGCCCGACCCCGGGCACGATGTCGAGGGTGACGTCGATGCCCAGCTCGGTGTAGTTGTCCCGGAGCGCGGTGAGGCGCTCCACGCGGGTGCGCCCGACGGCGTCGGCGCCGTCCATCCAGTTGGAGTCACCGGGGTTGTTGATCTCCCAGGTCTCGGTGTCCTCCGCCCCGACCACCATGTGCACCGGCACCTTACGGATGTCCTCCAGCCGCAGCGGGGCCCCGAAGCGCTGCTCGAACCCCTTCGTGCCCAGCCACCACTCGCGGTCCGGGTCGATCAGCGTGACCCGGCCGGGCGCGCCGATGGACACTCCGCTGAGCCGGTCGGGGTGCAGGTACAGGAAGCGGTGCGCGAACTGCCCGCCGCCCGAGAAGCCCTGGAGCAGAAAGCGCTCGGTGTCGATGTGGAACCGCTCCCCCGCCTCGGCCACGATCGCGAGCAGCTGCTCGTCGTAGCGGATGCCGCGGTACTCGATGAACTTGAAGTTGTGCAGGTCCTCCGGGTCGTCGATGCCCGCCGGGAACATCGGGGTGAGCACGACACAGCCGTGCCGCTCGGAGAACTCGGCCATCGCGTCCCGGTACTGGGACGCGGTGCGCCCGGTGCCGTGCTGGATCACCATGAGCGGCAGCGGGGTGTCGGTGGTCTCGTGGACGGACGGGATGTGCAGGCCGTACGAGAACCGCTGGTCGTGCCGGGAGGCGAACCAGGTGGTGGAGCCGGTGCGGTAGAACGCCTTGGTGGTCTTGACGCGGGGGGTGGTCACGTATCGCTTCCTTCTGCCGTCGCGGGTGCCGCCACGATCCGCAACGGTCGGCGCACGCTCAAGATGATTGCCACCTGAGCGTCAATACCTCCGTCGATACTTCCGTCGATACTTCCGTCAGTGCTTTCTCATCGGTGCAGCGCGGAGAGCAGGTCGACGCCGAGATTGCGCACCGCGGCCTCGTCCAGCTGGTAGTGCACCCGCGCCCCCTCCCGGTGGGTGTGCACCATTCCGGCCTCCCGCAGCTTGCGCAGATGCCGCGACATCTGCGGCGGCGTCATCTCGAACTGGGTGGCCAGCTCCGTCGTCGTCATCGACTGCCGCAGCAGCGCCCGGCACATCCGGATGCGCAGCGGCTCGTCCAGCGCCCGCAGCCCGCGCATCACCACGTCCAGGGCGGTCGGCTCCGCACCCGCCGCGTCGCGCACCGGGTACTGCACCACGACCGGGTGGCCGGGGTAGTGCTTGATCGCGAGATGCGGGTTGATGTGCAGCGACGGCACCAGCAGACAGGGGCTGTCGGCGAGGCTGGCCCGCGCGTTGTAGAGCTTGTCGAAGACCACCCGGGGCGGGTCCTGCTCCATGCGGGCGGTGGGGAATCCGGCCAGCACCGCCGCCCCGTAGCGGGAGTGTTCATGGGAGCGGACCCGGGCGTCGGCCTCCAGGGTGGGGCGCAGCCGCGTCCACTCCGCCTCGAAGACCTCCTCGGCCACGGCGGACAGGAAGGCGAGGAGGCCGTCGCGGAATCCGGAGGGATCGGCCAGCAGCCGCAGCCCCAGGGCGAACCGGCGCTCGGAGAGCTGCCGCAGCCGGGCCAGGAAGCGCTCCGGCGCGCGGCCGGCGCGCCGGGACCCGGGGCCCAGGCCGTGGCTGGAGCCCGGGCCGTGTCCGGACCCCGGGCCGTGGCCGTTCTTGCCGACGAGCGCCTGCTCGGTCATGGTCGTGAACGTCTCCTCGTCCAGCCGCGCGACCTCCGCCAGCTCCTCCTCCAGCTCGCGCTCCGGGCCCGGGGTGAGGGGAAGCAGATAGCGGGCGCGGAAGGCGCCCCACAGCGGCGCCCACCCGCCGGCCCGCTCCAGCAGCCGCTCGTCCGCGCCTTGCAGGACCGCGCCCACCCAGCGCCTGCTGGCCGGATGGTGGCGTGGCCCGTCCAGCGCGTGCAGACAGGCGCACAGCTCGGCGAGCGGGGACAGACGGGTGCTGATGCGGTGCTCCGGGGCGGACCCCAGTTCGATCACGACTGGCATCCGGGCAGCGTCGGCCATTGATGCCTTCGAGTCAATCGTCTTGTACGGGCCACTGGGGGAGGCGCAAGCTCCAGCCCACTTCGGCTTCCCCTCCCTCGCCTGGAGCGTCCCCAATGCCTCCTCTCCTCAGGAACGGCCCTCGTCTGCCAGTGGTGGTCGCCCTCGTGGCCACGGTGAGCAGTGCGTGCACCATCGGTTCGCTGGACGACTCGGGCGCCGTCGCCGACTATCCGTCCCGGGGTCTTTCGATCCTCGCTCCCGGGAGCGTCGGCGGCGGCTGGGACTCGCGGGCGCGCGGCATCGGTTCCGCGCTCACCAGCTGCAAGATCATCGACGAGGACGTCACGGTCACCAACGCCCCCGGCGCGGGCGGCACCATCGGGCTCGCCCGGATGGCGGGGCGGAAAGGCGATCCGTACCAGCTGATGACCATGGACACGGTGACCATGATCGGCGGCGCCATCCAGAACCACTCCCCCGTGAAGCTGTCCGAGCTCACCCCCGTTGCGGGGCTCACGGTGAGCACCTCCGCGATCGTGGTGCCCGCCCGCTCCCCCTTCCACGACCTGCGCTCGGTGCTGGCCGCCATGCGGAAGGACCCCAAGCGGACGTCCTGGGTGGGCGGTTCACTGGGCGGCCCGGACCACATCACGGTGGCCGGGCTCGCCAAGGCCGAGGGCATCCCGGCGCGCAAGGTCACGTATGTGCCCACCGGTGGCGGCGGGGAGGTGCTCAACCTGCTGCTGAGCGGGGCCTCGAAGGTCGGCCTCTCCACACTGACGGAGGTCCGGCCGCAGATCGAGGCCGGGAAGCTGCGGGTCCTCGCGGTCAGCGGCGACAAGGCTCCCGAGGGCATCGACGCTCCAACCCTCGGCGCACTCGGCTACGGGGACGAGTCCGTGGTGAGCGTCGGCGGGGTGATGGCCCCGCCCGGGCTGAGCGACAACGAACAGCGGGCGATCGTAAGGGTGGTGGACCGGATGCGCCGGACTTCGTGCTGGAAGCGGGCGTTGCGGCAGAACGACTGGAAGGACGTGTGGGTGCCGGGGAAGAAGTACGGCGCCCTGATCGACAAGCAGCAGCGCCAGGTCGGCCAGGCACTCACGTCCGTGGGGCTCAGCTCATGAGCGCGCACGACGAGGCGGTGAGCGCCCGGGACGAGGCGGTGAGCGCGCACGACGAGGCGGCGCACCCGGCGCAGGACGCCGCGACGAACCCGGCGGAGGGCAGCGCGGCGAACCCGGCAGAGGGCAGCGCGGCGAAACCGGCAGAGGGCAGCGCGGCGAAACCGGCAGAGGGCAGCGCGGCGAAACCGGCAGAGGGCAGCGCGGCGAACGATGCCGCTGACAGCACGGCCCCGCCCGACGAGCGGCCCTGGAGCCCGCGGATAGCCGCGCTGCTCTTCCTCGCGGCGGGTGTGGCCGTGCTGGGCTGGGCCTTCGCCATCCCCGAGGGGGCCATCGACCAGGACGTGGGCCCCCGGGCGTTCCCCCTGCTGGTCGGCGTGGGGCTGTGCGTCGCGGCTTCGGTCGCCGTCGTCCAGGCGTTCCGCGGCAGCGACCCGGCGCTGACCGAGCAGGCGCGCGAGGAGGCCCGGCTGACCGAGTGGCGTCCGGTGGCGGCCCTGCTCGCGCTGCTGGTCTGCTATCTGTTCGCGCTCGCCCCCTGCGGCTACTGGCAGTCGACCGCCGTGCTCTTCGCCCTGGTCGCGCGGGTGCTCGGCAGCCGCCGGATACTCCGTGACGCCCTGATCGGCCTGGTGCTCGCGCTGGCCGTGTACTTCCTCTTCGACCGTCTGCTGGGCATCCATCTGCCGCCCGGCATCGTCCGATTGGCGTTCTGACCATGGATGTCCTCAACGACCTCATGGGCGGTTTCGGCAGCGCGTTCAGCCCCCTGCACCTGCTGCTGGCGTTCGCGGGCTGCACGCTCGGCTCGCTGGTCGGCGTGCTGCCCGGCCTGGGCCCCGCCACCACGGTGGCGCTGCTGCTCCCGCTCACCTTCGTCTTCGACCCCACCGGCGCTCTGGTGCTCTTCGCGGGCATCTACTACGGCGGGATGTACGGCGGCTCCACCACGGCCATCCTGCTGAACGTGCCCGGCGAGACGGCATCCGTCCCCACCACCCTGGAGGGCCATCCGATGGCCCGCTCCGGGCGCGCCGGGGCCGCGCTCGCCACGGCCGCCATCGGCTCGTTCGTGGCGGGCACGATCTCCACCGTCGGGATCACCTTCGCGGGCCCGGCCATGGCGCAGATCGCCGAGAAGATCCAGCCCGCGGAGTACTTCGCGGTGATGGTCCTCGCCTTCGCCACGGTCACCGCGGTCGTGGCCGACGCCCCGGCGCGCGGGCTGTGCAGCCTCTTCCTGGGCCTGGCCATCGGGCTCGTCGGCATCGACAGCCTCACCGGCCAGGCGCGCTACACCTTCGGGGTGCCGGAGCTGTACGACGGCGTCCAGATCGTGGCCGTCGCCGTCGGCCTCTTCGCCATCGGGGAGGCGCTCTACACCGCGGCCCGGATGCGACGGGCGCCCGAGGAGCAGATGCTCCCGGTGGGCGGCAGGATCGGGATGAGCCCGGAGGACTGGCGGCGGTCCTGGAAGCCGTGGCTGCGGGGTTCGGCGATCGGGCTGCCGATCGGCGCCCTGCCCGCGGGCGGCGCGGAGATCCCCACATTTCTGAGCTACAACGTGGAGAAGCGGCTGTCCCGGCACAAGAAGGAGTTCGGCAAGGGCGCCATCGAGGGTGTGGCCGGCCCCGAGGCCGCCAACAACGCCGCGTTCTCCGGGGTGCTGATGCCCCTGCTGACGCTGGGCATCCCCACCTCGGCGACGGCCGGTGTGCTGCTGATCGCGTTCCAGATGTACAACGTGCAGCCCGGCCCGCAGCTGTTCGAGACCCAGTCGGCGCTGGTCTGGACGCTGATCGCCAGCCTCTACATCGGCAATGTGATGCTGCTGGTGCTCAACCTGCCGCTGATTCCGCTGTGGGTGAAGCTCCTCCGGCTGCCCCGCCCCCTGCTCACCGCGGGCATCCTGGTCTTCGCCGCCCTGGGGGTGTACGCCCTCTCCCAGAACGCGGTCGACCTCGGCATCGCGGTGCTCTTCGGCCTCCTGGGCTTCGGCATGCGCCGTACCGGCTATCCCGTCGCCCCACTGATCCTGGGCGCCGTACTGGGCCCGATGGCGGAAACCCAGTTCCGCCGCGCGATGGCCTTCAGCGAGGGCGATTGGACGATCTTCTTCACCCGTCCGCTCTCCGCGGCGATCCTGTGCCTGTCCCTGATCGCCCTGGCCGGCCCGATGGCCGCCCGCGCACTACGCCGCACGCGAGCCCGCGAGCCGAAACCGGCGGGCTGACCCCCGCAAGCTCCCGCCGGGCCCCCGCGCGAGCCATCCGCGCGGGGGCCTTGCCGTGGCGGCTGCTTTCGGCCCGATCCGTCGGTTTCAGTCCCCGTAGTCGGGCGCGACGCGCTCCACCAGGCGGAGGAGGGCGGACCAGGCGAGGTCGTACGCCTCGTCGTCCTGGAAATCGGAGCCGTGGTCCTCGCCCGACAGCTGGCGGGCGGTGAGCTCGCAGATGTCCGGGTGGGGCGTGATGAGCTTCGCGCCGCCGGCCATGGCCGTGGTCTGGATCTCGCACGCCTTGTCCAGGTAGTACATCCGCAGGAATGCCTGGCCAGGGGTTTCGCCGACGGTCAGCAGGCCGTGGTTGCGCAGGATCAGCGCGGGGTGGCCGGCGAGGTCGGCGACGAGGCGGCGCTGTTCGGCGAGGTTGAGGGCGACGCCCTCGTAGTCGTGGTAGCCGACCCTGCCGTAGAACTCCATGGAGATCTGGTTGAGCGGGAGCAGACCGTCCTCCTGCGCGGCGACGGCGCAGCCCGCCTTGGTGTGGGTGTGCAGCACGCAGTGGGCGTCGGGGCGGGCGGCGTGGACGGCGCTGTGGATGACGAAACCGGCGGGGTTGACGGGGTGCGGGGTGTCCTCGACGGGCCGGCCGGAGAGGTCGACCTTGACCAGGTTCGACGCGGTGATCTCCTCGAAGAGCAGGCCGTACGGGTTGATCAGGAAGTGGTGCTCGGGTCCGGGGACGCGGGCGGAGATATGCGTGAAGATCAGGTCGGTCATGCGGAAGTGGGCCACCAGGCGGTAGACGGCGGCGAGTTCGCGGCGCAGCCGCCGTTCCTCGTCGAGGGGCGCCTGGTCGGCGCGGTGGGGTGAAGCGGGCACGGTAAGGACTCCTCGGGGCGGGGTGACGTCAGGGGACAGTTTCCCCACGCACACCTCTTGTCACCGGTCGGCCGGGTCCACAGAATCCTTCGGAGACCAGCTACGACCCATATCGCGAACGTGGTTCGACATATCGAATGGGAGTGGTTCCTCATGCGTCTCGTCCCTCGCCGCCTCCGCCGCATTCCGCGCTTATCCCGCCCCGAACGGCCACGGCCCAGACGCCTGGCCGGGGCGCTGCTGGCCGGTCTGCTGACCGCCACCGGGGTGGGCACCGTCGCATACGCGGCACCCTCGGCCGATGCGGCGGTCCTCGCCACCGACGCCGCCACCGCCACCGCCACCGCCACCGCCACCGCCGGGAAGACCCTGGCCGCCGCCCCGCAGACCGACGTACCCGCCGCGCCCATGGGCTGGGCCTCCTGGAACAGCCTGGCCAGCCAGATCGACTACGACACGATCAAGGCCCAGGTGGACGCCCTGGTGTCCTCCGGCATGGCCGAGGCGGGCTACACCTACGTCAACATCGACGAGGGCTGGTGGTGGGGCACCCGCGACAGCGAGGGCGACATCACCGTCGACACCAAGCAGTGGCCCGGCGGGATGAAGGCCATCGCCGACTACATCCACAGCAAGGGGCGCAAGGCCGGGATCTACACCGACGCCGGCAAGAACGGCTGCGGCTACTTCTACCCCACCCCGCCGGGCACCCCACCCGCTCCGGGCAGCGGCAGCGAGGGCCACTACGAGCAGGATCTGCGGGCCTTCCAGGAGTGGGGCTTCGACTACGTCAAGGTCGACTGGTGCGGGGGCCAGGACGAGGGGCTCGACCAGGAGACCACCTACCGGGCGCTCAGCGAGGCGAACAAGGCCGCGACCGCCGTCACCGGCCGCCGCCTGGTGTTGTCGCTGTGCGAATGGGGCTCGGGGCGACCGTGGAACTGGGCCGCGGGCGTGGGCGATCTGTGGCGTACCAGCACCGACATCATCTACTGGGGGCAGACACCCTCGGCCACCGCGATGCTGTCCAACTTCGACCAGGGCCTGCACCCCGCCGCCCAGCACACCGGCTACTACAACGACCCGGACATGCTCATGGTCGGCATGAAGGGTTCCAACGCCACGCTCGACCGCACCCATATGAGCCTGTGGGCGATCTCCGGCGCCCCGCTGCTCGCCGGGAACGACCTCACCACCATGACGCGGGAGACCGTCGGCACCCTCACCAACCCCGAGGTCATCGCCGTCGACCAGGACCCGCGCGGACTCCAGGGCGTGAAGGTCGCCGAGGACGCCGCGGGGCTCCAGGTGTACGGCAAGGTGCTGTCCGGCACCGGGAAGCGCGCCGTGCTGCTGCTCAACCGCACCTCCGCCGCCAAGCCCATCACCGCCCGCTGGACCGACCTCGGGCTGACCGGCGCCGCCGCCTCCGTCCGTGACGTCTGGAAGCGCGCCTCGGTGGGCACTTACAGCGGCGGCTACACGGCCACCGTCCCGGCCGGGGAGGCCGTGCTGCTGACCGTCTCGGGCACGGAAGCCCCCGGCGTCGCGTACCAGAGCACCACCGGCTCCTTCACCGTCACGGCCAAGACGGCGGGGCTGAAACTGGCCGACATCACATACGCCAACGGCACCACCGCCCCCCGTACCGCCACCCTCCGCGTCGGCGGCCAGTACGCGACCACGCTCGCCCTGCCGCCCACCGGCTCCGCGACCGCCCGCCGCACCGTCTCCGTGCTGCTCTCCCTGGCCAAGGGCGCCAACACGGTGACCATGAACGGGGGCCCGGACACCATCAGCGTCCAGGACCTCCCGGGCACTGACGGCGTCCAGATCGTCGGCGCCGACTCCGGGCGCTGCGTCGATCTGGACCAGAACACGATCACCAACGGCGCCCAGGCCCAGCTGTGGGACTGCCACGGTGGCCAGAACCAGCTCTTCCGGCGCACCTCGCGCGACGAACTCACCGTCTACGGCAGCAAATGCCTGGGCGCCGAGAAGGACGGCACCGCCGACGGCACGAAGGTCGTCATCGGCGACTGCACCGGTGCCACCGGCCAGAAGTGGACGGTGAACGCCTCCGGGGCCCTCGTCCACCAGGGGTCCGGCCGCTGCCTGGACGCCTACGACAACGGGACGGGGAACGGCACCCGGCTGGTGCTGTGGAGCTGCCACAACGGTCCCAACCAGCGGTGGACCCTCATCTGACTGAAGAAAGGACAGAGCCCCCGCGCGAGTCGACCGCGCGGGGGCCCCTTTTCCGCCTGCCCGGTGTTCGGTGAGAAGACGATCACGCAAGCAGGGGGTCTGGTGAGGGCTCGGGGTTACGGGGCGAGCAGCAGGTTGTTGGCGCGCTCCTTGGCGGCCGTGTAACGGCGCGCCACATCCTGCCAGTTGACGACCTTCCACATGGCCTCGATGAAGTCCACCTTCTGATTCTTGTACTGCAGATAGAAGGCGTGCTCCCAGGCGTCGAAGACCAGGATCGGCACCGAGCCCTGCCCCACGTTCCCCTGGTGGTCGTAGACCTGCTCGACCACCAGCCGCCCACTGACCGGCTCATACGCCAGCACGCCCCAGCCCGAGCCCTGGGTGGTGGCGGCGGCCTTGGACAGCTGGGCCTTGAAGCCCGCGAAGGAGCCGAAGTGCTCGGCGATGGCGTCGGCCAGCTCCCCGACGCCATCCCTCTCCAGCGGCTCGCCGCCACCGTCGCCGGTCATGTTGTGCCAGTAGATGCTGTGCAGGATGTGGCCGGACAGATGGAAGGCCAAGTTCTTCTCGAGCCCGTTGATCGAGCCCCACTGATCCTTGTCCCGCGCCTCCGCGAGCTGCTCCATCGTGTCGTTCGCGCCCTTGACGTACGCGGCGTGGTGCTTGTCGTGGTGCAGCTCGATGATCTCGGGGCTGATGACCGGGGCCAGCTCCGAGTAGTCATACGGAAGTTCAGGAAGTGTGTAGATGGCCATGCGAAGCCCTTCGGACCGCTTATTGCAATTGACTTGCAAGTACACGCTAGCAGCAAGAGTGTTTCCGGACCCCGCAGCGACGCGCATCCGTAGTGGCTTGATCCGATCCCTGCGCTGGGGGAACGGCGGCCCTATGATCAAAGGTCGCTCGAAGGGGGAGGGCATGGATCCGCAGATCGCCGATCTCGCCAGGACGGCGGGCACCACCATGGTCACGCTGATGGCCACCACTGCCTGGGAGTCGGCCAGGGACGGCATGGTCTCGCTCTGGCAGAGGTTCCAGCCCAGCAGAGCCGACGGCATCGGCGAGGAGTTCGAGGCGAGCCGCGACGATCTGCTGCTCGCGCGGGAGACGGGCGACGCGGAGTCCGAGGCGGAGTTGGCCGCCGAATGGCAGGGCCGGGTGCGTCGGCTGCTGACGGCCCAGCCGGAGGTGGCGGACGAACTGCGCCGCATCCTGGATGAGTTGAGCCCCGACCTCCCCGATCAGCGACCCGCCGTCGGCGAGATCCGTATGACGGCCGAGGCGTCCGGCAGCGGCCGGGTCTACCAGGCCGGCCGCGACCAGCACATCACGGAACGGTGAGCGACCCCATGGCCATCGACGGCCGCGCGTCCGGGCAGGGCCGGGTCTTCCAGACCGGTGGCGACCAGTACATCGAGGAGCATCACCACCACTACGGGGCCGGAACGGGGTCCCTCCTCGCACCACAGCCGGTCGGCCCCCGGCCGCCCCAGGGAGCGACGGTCCCCGACTCCGTAAGGGTGCCGCTCGTCGGCCGGGCACCGGGCATCCTGCGGGACCGCGCCGATCTCATGGAGCGGCTGCGAGCGGCCGTCACCGGACCCGGTGGCGACGTCCACGTCCTGCACGGCCTGGGCGGCTGCGGCAAGACGGCGGTGGCGCACACGCTCTTCACGGAAGCCGTAAGGGACCACGGACGCGTCGGGCTCTGGGTGAACGCCTCCGAGCGGATCTCCCTGCGCGCGGGCATGCTCGCCGTGGCGGGCGACCGGGGCGCGACCACGGGGGAGCTGGCCGCCGCGGCCAGCGGCCAGCGCGCCGCGGCCGACCTCGTCTGGCACTACCTTGACCACTCCGCCCAGCGCTGGCTGCTGGTCCTGGACAACGCCGACGACCCGACGGTCCTGGAGGAGGGCGGCTGGCTGCGTACCAGCCCGCTCGGCACGGTCCTGGTGACCACCCGGCACGCGACCTCGCCACTGTGGCGGGGCGCCGGGTCGGCACGGCACCCCGTCGGCGTGCTTCCCGAGGCCGACGCGGCACAGGTCCTGTGCGATCTGGCCCCGGACGCGGGCACCGTGGAATCGGCGCAGAAGGTGGCGCGACGGCTGGGCTGTCTGCCGCTGGCCCTGACCCTGGCGGGTTCGCATCTGTCGCATCAACTCCTGGAGTCGTGGTCCATGGACGAGTACGACCGGAAGCTGAGCGAGGACTCGACGGCCCTGGTCGACCAGGGCGCGGTCGGCAGCGGCCAGTCCCGCCATCTCGTCGGCCGCACCTGGCAGTTGTCCCTGGACGCCCTCGCCGGACAGGGACTGCCGGAGGCCACCACGCTGCTGCGGCTGCTGTCCTGCTGGGCGGCGGACCCGGTGCCGCTGTCCCTGCTGATGCCGGTGGCGCGGGGGGAAGTGGACCTCGGCCATCTCGACCCGCCGCTCGCGGCGGACCGGGTCGAGCCCGCGCTGCGCGGGCTGCTCGACCACTCGCTGATCGGCATGGTCGAGGCGGACGGCCACCGGTGCGTTCAGGCTCATGGAGTGCTGCTGGACAGCGTCGCCGCCGGGGTTCCGACCACCCAACGCGGACCTCTGGCCGAGGCGGCGAGCCGCCTGCTGGAGGCGGCGCTGCCGCCGGAGGATGCCGCACCGGTCGAGACGCGCGCCGAGTTGCGGCTGATGGCCCCGCACGCCTTGCGTTTGCTGCACGGCTCGCCGAGCGAGTGGGCCGCCCGGCTGGCGGTCCGCGTCGTGGAACAGCTCTTCGCGGTGGGTGACTTCCCGATGGCGTTGTCGATGTCCGTGGCTGTCGCGGACGAGGCCGAACGCCTTCTGGGCGAGGAGCACCCCGCAGTTCTGAGCGCGCGCCACATCATGGGCCGGACCCAGCACCGCATGGGGCATTACACGGAGTCGGAGACGACGCTCAGGGAGGTGCTGCGGAGCCGCGAGCGGATCCTTGGCGTCGACCATCCCGACACTTTGCGCACATGTGCCGTTCTGCATGTGCCGGTCGCCATCCTCGGCCGTGTGGAAGAAGCGGTGCACCTGCTGCGACGCGCGATCACCGGGCAGCGGCGGGTGCTCGGCGAGGACTCCGGGGAGACGCTCTTCAGCAGAGCGTGGCTCCTCGAGGTTCTGCCCCGGCTCGGCGACTCTGAGGAGTTCGACGAGGAAGCCCGGGTCGTCGAGGACTGTGAGCGCGCGTTGCCACCCGGCCACCTCGCGACCCTCATGGCCCACCACAACCATGCCGAAGGGCTGAGGGTGCTGGGCCGGTACGTGGAGGCCGAGCCAGTGGCCCGCCGCGCCCTGGCCGAGCGCACCCGCTTCCAAGGTCCCGATCACCCGCAGACTCTCGCGGCCTTGAACCTGGAGGCACGGGTCGCCCACGGGCTCGGCAAGCTGGACGAGGCCGTCGCGGCGCTCCGGGAGGTCATCGAGCGCCGCGAACGGGTGCTCGGCCCCGAGCACCCGTTCATCACGCAGAACCGTGAGTCGCTCGCCGCCTGGCAAGCCGAGGCCGAAGCCCAGCCCTGATCAGCCCTGATCAGCCTGCTGCCGCGCCGCCGCCATCCGCTGCCGTACGAAGCCGATGATGGCGAGGGCGATCGCCATCACGGCCGTGGCGTACAGCTGGCTGCGGGTGTCGGCCTCGCGCAGCATCAGCAGCAGGACCCCGACCGTGGCGGCCAGTGCGACCCAGGTCAGATACGGGAAGAGCCACATCTTCACGACGAGCTTCTCCGGGGCCTCGCGCTGCAGCCGGCTGCGCATCCGCAGCTGGGCGGCGGCGATGAAGCCCCAGACCACCAGCACCGCGGCGCCGACCATGTTGAGCAGCCACTTGAAGATGGTGTCCGGCCACCAGTAGCTGAGCAGCACCGCGACGAAGCCGAAGAAGGAGGAGGCGAGCACGGTGAGGCGGGGCACACCGCCGGTGACCCGGCCCAGGAAGGCGGGGCCCTCGCCGCGGGTGACCAGGGAGTAGGACATCCGGGAGGCGCCGTAGATGTTGGCGTTCATCGCGGAGAGCAGCGCGATCAGCACGATCACGTTCATGATGTCGCCGGCCGCGGGGATGTCGAGGTGGTTGAGCACGGCCACGTACGGGCCCTCCTGGACCACGGACTTGTCGTTCCACGGGATGAGCGTGACCACGACCAGCATCGAGCCGACGTAGAAGAGGGCGATGCGCCACATCGCGGTGCGCACCGCGCCCGCGACGCTCTTGACCGGGTTCTCGGACTCGGCCGCCGCGATCGTCACCGTCTCCAGGCCACCGTAGGCGAAGACGGAGGCCAGCAGGCCGACGACCAGGCCGTTCACCCCGTTGGGCAGGAAGCCGCCGTCACCGCTGAGATGGGAGCCGCCCGGGGCGTCGGTGCCCGGCAGGACGCCGAGGATCGCGAGCACGCCCAGAACGAGGAAGATCGTGATCGCGGCGATCTTCAGCGCGGCGAACCAGAACTCGAACTCGCCGAAGTTGCTGACCGCCGCGAGGTTCGTGCCGCAGAACATCGCCATGAAGAGGGCGACCCACATCCAGGATTCGCTGCCCGGGAACCACTGGACCATGATCCCGGCCGCGCCGATCGCCTCGGCGGCGATGCCCACGCACAGCAGGATCCAGAACATCCAGCCCACCGTGAACCCGGCCCAGGGCCCGATCGCCCGCTCGGCGTGCACGGAGAACGAGCCGGAGGCCGGATTGGCCGCCGACATCTCGCCGAGCATCCGCATCACGAGCATCACCAGCAGCCCGGACAGCGCGTAGGCGACCACGATCGACGGACCGGCGGCGGCGATTCCGGCGCCGGAGCCGACGAACAGCCCCGCGCCGATCACGCCACCGAGGGCGATCATCGACAGATGGCGCTGCTTGAGGCCGTGAGAGAGCGGCGGCGTGGCGGTCGCGCCGGTGCCGGTCGCCTCGGCGGCGCCGGATGACGCCGAGGACGCGGATGTCCGGTTCATTCTTCTTCTCTGTCCCTTACGAGCGCCGGTGACGGATGCAAAACGTCCCTAGTGTGAAGGGCGTGTCCTATGGGGACAACATCGCGGACAATCTTGTCTGGATATCGGACACTCGCGTCACGCTCCGTATCAGGGATCTCTGCCAGAAGCTGCCAAGCCGATGCGTCCGGCTTTGTGGTCATCCGACGGTGTCCGAGGCCCGCGCGTTGGGTTAGCGTCGCGGTATCCACCCTCTGACCTGGGAGCATCGCTGATGAGCACTGTTTCTGCCGCCGCCACACCCGGTACGGTCCTCGCGGACGCGGTCTTTCCCGCCCGGCGCGTCCTGGCCCGCGACACCGCGCTGGTCATCGGGGGCGCCGTGCTCACCGGCCTCGCGGCCCAGATCTCGGTGCCCGTCCCCGGCTCGCCGGTGCCGGTGACCGGCCAGACCTTCGCCGCCCTGCTGGTGGGCACCTCGCTGGGGGCCCGGCGCGGCTTCCTGTCGCTGGCGCTGTACACCCTGGTCGGCATGGCGGGCGTGCCGTGGTTCGCCGAGGGCAGCTCCGGCGCCGCCATGCCGTCGTTCGGCTATGTGCTCGGCATGCTGCTGGCGGCCACCGTGGTGGGCGCGCTCGCCCGGCGCGGCGGCGACCGCGGGGTGCTGCGCACCGCGGGCACCATGGCGGTCGGCTCCGCGGTCACCTACGCCGTGGGCGTCCCGTACCTCGCCCTGGCCACCCACATCTCCCTCAGCGAGGCGATCGCGGTCGGGCTCACCCCCTTCCTGATCGGTGACGCCCTGAAGGCCGCCCTGGCGATGGGCGCGCTCCCGGCCGCCTGGAAGCTGGTGGGCCGCCGGGGCTGAGCCGACGGCAGCCGGCAGAAAGCCCACGGAAAACGGAAAAGGGCCCCCGCGCGGTCGACTCGCGCGGGGGCCCTGCCGTGGCGGCGACGGAGGAACGGTCAGTCGAAGATCGGGCCGACCGTGCGGGTCCGCTTGATCTCGTAGAAGCCGGGGATCGAGGCGACCATCAGCGTGCCGTCCCACAGCTTGGCGGCGTCCTCGCCCTTGGGGGCGGGGGTGACCACCGGGCCGAAGAAGGCGACCTGCTCGCCGTCCGAGCCCGGGACGGCGATGACGGGGGTGCCCACGTCCTGGCCGACCAGCTCGATGCCCTCCTTGTGGGAGGCGCGCAGCTCGGTGTCGTACGCGTCGGAGTCGGCGTAGTCGGCAAGCTCGGCGGGGAGGCCGGCCTCCTCCAGGGCGGCCACGATCGTCTCGCGGTTCTTCTCCAGGCCCTGGTTGTGGAAGCGGGTGCCGAGGGCGGTGTAGAGCCGCCCGAGGACCTCGCTGCCGTGCTTCTGCTCGGCGGCGATGCAGACCCGGACCGGGCCCCAGGCGGTCTTCAGCAGCTCGCGGTACTCCTCGGGCAGCTCATCCAGCTTGGGCTCGTTGAGCACGGCGAGGCTCATGACGTGCCAACGCACCTCGACCGGGCGCACCTTCTCCACCTCGAGCATCCAGCGCGAGGTCATCCAGGCCCAGGGACACAGCGGATCGAACCAGAAATCGGCGGGCGTCTTGGCAGTCTCGGTCACGGTTTCTCCTCGAGCGGGCGCGTTGGTATCGCAAACGAATAGAAGGTGTCTCCAACGGCCAACGCGCGCGGAAGGGGGCTCATTCCCCGATGCCGCGTGTCGGTGCCCCGTGACATGATTCCCGCTGTCCGATATCCGAGATGCGAGACACTGGAGAGGGAGCCGCGTCGTGCCCGGTGAGAACCTGACCCGTGACGAGGCCCGTGAGCGGGCGAAGCTGCTGGCCGTCGAGGCGTACGAGGTGGCGCTCGATCTGCGGTCCGCGGTGGGTGAGCACACCGGGTCCGGGCCGCGCGCCTTCCGCTCCACCACGACGATCCGCTTCCGCTGCGCCGAGCCGGGCGCGGCCACCTTCGCCGATCTGCTGGCGCCCTCGGTGACCTCGGTGCGGCTCAACGGGCGGGAGCTGGACCCGGCGGCGGTCTTCGACGGCTCCCGGATCGCGCTGGAGGGCCTCGCCGCGGAGAACGAGCTGGTGGTGGACGCGCAGTGCGCGTACAGCCGGACCGGCGAGGGGCTGCACCGCTTCGTGGACCCGGAGGACGGCGAGGTCTACCTCTACACCCAGTACGAGCCGGCCGACGCCCGCCGGGTCTTCGCCAACTTCGAACAGCCGGATCTCAAGGCCCCGTTCACCTTCTCGGTGACCGCCCCGGAGGGCTGGACGGTGCTGAGCAACGGGGCGGTGGACCGGGTGGAGCCGTCCGCCGACGACGCCGCCACGACCAGCCACTTCGTGACCACCCGGCCCATCGCGACGTACATCACGGCCGTGGTCGCGGGTCCGTACCACTACGTGAGCGACCTCTACCGCCGCACGCTGCCGGACGGCTCGGCGCTGGAGATCCCGCTGGGCGCGCTGTGCCGCAAGGGGCTGGCCAAGCACTTCGACGCGGATGACATCTTCACCGTCACCAAGCAGGGCCTGGACTTCTTCCACGACCACTTCGACTATCCGTACCCGTTCGGCAAGTACGACCAGGCGTTCGTGCCGGAGTACAACCTCGGCGCGATGGAGAACCCGGGCTGTGTGACCTTCCGGGAGGAGTTCATCTTCCGCGGCAAGGTCACCCGGGCGTCGTACGAGGGCCGGGCGAACGTCATCCTGCACGAGATGGCGCACATGTGGTTCGGCGACCTGGTGACCATGGAGTGGTGGGACGACCTGTGGCTCAAGGAGTCGTTCGCGGACTTCATGGGGGCCTTCTCGCTGGTCGGGGCGACCCGCTTCACCGACGGCTGGATCACCTTCGCCAACCGCCGCAAGGCATGGGCTTACCGCGCCGACCAGCTGCCGTCCACCCATCCGATCACGGCCGACATCCGTGACCTGGAGGACGCCAAGCTCAACTTCGACGGGATCACCTACGCCAAGGGCGCGTCCGTGCTCAAGCAGCTGGTGGCCTATGTCGGGCGGGACGCCTTCCTGGAGGGCGCGCGGCGCTACTTCAAGCGGCACGCGTACGGCAACACCCGGCTGTCGGACCTGCTGTCGGTGCTCGGCGAGACCTCGGGGCGGGACATGGCCACGTGGTCGCGCGCCTGGCTGGAGACCGCGGGGGTGAACGCGCTGACCCCGCAGGCCACCTATGACGCCGAGGGTCACATCACCGAGCTGGCGGTGGTCCAGGAGGCCGCCGACAGTCACCCGACTCTGCGGCCGCACCGGGTGGCCGTCGGGCTGTACCGCAAGGAGGCCCCGGTCGATGAGCGCGCCGGGGCGCTGGTGCGCTACGCCCGCGCCGAAGTGGACGTCGACGGCCCCCGTACGGTGATCCCCGAGCTGACCGGCGCCTCCCGGCCCGATCTGATCCTGGTCAACGACGACGACCTCACTTACTGCAAGATCCGCTTCGACGAGGGCTCGCTGGACACCCTGCGCGAGCACCTCGGCGAGCTGACCGACCCCCTCGCCCGCGCCCTGAGCTGGTCCGCGCTGTGGAACCTCACCCGCGACGCGCTGCTGCCCGCCCGCGACTACCTGGAGCTGGTGCGGCGGTTCGGCGGGGCCGAGAGCGACATCGGGGTGCTGCAGATGGTCCAGGCGTGGGCGCTGTCCGCCCTGCACGACTACTCGGCGCCGGACGCGCGCGAGGAGGCCGGGGCCCGGCTGGCCGAGGGCGCGCTGAGCGAGCTGCGGCTGGCCGAGCCGGGCAGTGGTCATCAGCTGGCCTGGGCGCGGTTCTTCGCCCAGGTCGCCTTCGCCGAGTCCGAGCTGCGGCTGCTGCGCGGGCTGCTGGACGGCACGGCCCGGATCGACGGGCTGGATGTGGACCAGGAGCTGCGCTGGACGTTCCTGGCCGCGCTGGCCTCGAGCGGCCAGGCCGACGAGGCGCTGATCGCGGCCGAGCTGGCCCGCGACGACACCGCCTCCGGCAAGCGCCACCAGGTGCGGTGCCTGGCCGCCCGGCCCTCCGCCGCGGTCAAGGCCGAGGCGTGGGACGCGGTGGTGGAGTCCGACCGGCTCTCCAACGCCCTGGTGGAGGCCACCATCTCCGGTTTCGACCAGCCGGGCCAGCGGGATCTGCTGGCGCCGTACGCACCGCGCTACTTCGAGGTGATCGAGCGCGTCTGGCAGGAGCGGTCGATCGAGATCGGGATGGCGATCGTGCGCGGGCTGTTCCCGGCCGCCCAGGGCGACACCCGCACCCTGGAGGCGGCCGACGCCTGGCTGGACGGCCACCCGGACGCGGCCCCCGCGCTGCGCCGGCTGGTCCTGGAGGCCCGCGACGACCTCGCCCGCGCCCTGCGCGGCCAGGAGTGCGACGCGAGGGCCGCCGTCTGAGGCAAACGTTCGACCGAAGCGGGGAGCTCTTTCGGCATTCGAACTGCCGTACTTTAGTGCGGTGTTGTCCGCTTTTGTCGACGACTGTGTAACAGCGGTTAGCGAGTGGAGCGGGCGCGGGAATGGCGGGGGCATGAGCCACAACACGCCGCTGTCCCCCCGCCCCCTCCACCACCTCTCGGACGTCCAGCGCCGGGTCCTGACGACACGTCAGCTGCGCGAGCACGGTGTGACCGCGTCCGTCGCCGCGGAGCGCTGCCGGGCCGGCGGGCCCTGGCAGCAGATCCTGCCGGGCGTCCATCTGCTCCACCCGGGCCCGGCGACCAGCGAGGAGCGGCTGCTGGCCGCGCTGCTGTACACCGCGAGCCGCGGCCAGGGGGCCGACGGGTCGGCGCCGGGCGGCGGCGAGCCGTGCGGCGAGGCGATGATCACCGGGCTGGCGGCGCTCGCCCTGCGCCACTTCTCCTCCGCTCCCCCGCTGGCCTCCCTCGACCACATCGACGTCCTGGTGCCGCGCACCCGGCGGCTGCGCGCCACCGGCTTCGTCCGCTTCGTCCGGGCCGGCACCCTGCCCGCCCCCCAGTACCTCGCGGGGGTGCCCACCGCCCCGGTGGCCCGCGCCCTCGCCGACGCCGTCGCCCGGCTCACCGATGCCGTACTGGTCCGCAGACTGCTCACCGAGTCCGTGCGCCACGGCCACTGCGAGGCCGCGGCCGTCGTCGCGGAGCTGAACTCGGCCCGGCTGCTGTCCCGGCCGCATGTCGTGGACGCCGTGGACGCGCTGCTCGCCGAGGGCCGGGCGATCGCCGAGGGGCGGCTGTACGACATGGTGCGCGGCCACCATCTGCCCGAGCCGCTGTGGAACGTGGAGCTGCGGCTGCCCGGCGGGCCCGCCCTCGGCGGGGTGGACGCCTACTGGCGTGAGCAGGCGGTGGCGGTGGAGATCGACGCCCGGGCGCCGCGCCAGGACGAGGAGGTCTGGCGCGGCGGCTTCGGCCGCAAGCGCGAACACCTGGAGCGGCTCGGGATCACGGTGGTGCGCGTGACGCCGAAGAAGCTGCGGGAGTCGCCGGAGGAGCAGGCCGCGGTGGTCCGTACCGCCCTGATCGCGGCGGCCGACCGCGAACCGGCCCCCTATGTGGTGGTCCTGCCGCGCTGAGGTCCCTGGGGCCTCAGCGGGGAGGAGTCAGGGCTTGCGCAGCAGCAGCTCGGTGTTACGGTCCGTCGCGTCGCCGGCCAGCTTCTGGCTGGCGCCGGGCGCGTTGAAGGACAGCTCGCGGTAGAGGGCCGCGATACCGGTCTGGGACAGGTCCGAGAAGTCCGTGCGGTGCGGCGCGGCCGACTCGATGAGCGTGGTGAACAGGGAGATCGTGCCGTCGTGGTTGTCCACGACCTCGAACACCCGGGCCAGCTGGGGGAAGTCCACATGCGAGGCGGTGGTGATCTCCCAGAAGGTGCCGCGCGGGGTGATCTCGTTCTGGTGGCTGTGGCCGTTGATCCAGGCCAGCACCTTGGGATGGCGCTGGAACAGGGCGACGACCTCGTCCCCGCCGTGGCGGGCCTCGCCCGGGCGGCCCGGGTCGTGGTTCATGTTGTCCAGGCTGCGGCTGTAGTGATGGCTGAAGACGATCACGTAGTCGTCCTTGTGGGCCTTCAGCGTCCGCTCCAGCCAACGCAGTTGGGCGGTGCCGAGCGAACCGGTGTAGTGGCCGCCCGGGTCGGTGGTGTCCAGGCTGATGCCGATCATGTTCTCGGAGATCCGGAACGAGTAGTAGAGCGTGCCCTGCTCGAGGTTGGCCTTGGTGTAGCCGTGGCCGACCGGACCGGAGCCGGTGGCGGCCGGGTCGAGGTGCGCGGCCAGGTACTCGTTCTGGGTGAAGGGTGCGCGGCGCTCGTCGGGGGTGACCGTGCGCATGTCCTTGGCGTGCGCGTCCAGCAGCGCCTTCATCTGGACGCCCTTGGGGTCGTCCCCGACGCGCGTCCCCTTGAACAGCCGCTCCGCGTCGGCCGCCGGGATGATCTCCAGCTTGCGCTTTCCGGTGGCGAAATCCGTGTAGTAGTCGTGGCCGAGGGAGTAGACACCGCCCGCCAGATCGTCGTGGTTGCCGATGGTGGAGTACCACGGCAGCCGCAGCCCGGGGCTGTTGACGGTGCGCAGCGCGGCCTCGAGGAAGCCGTCGATGCGCGGGAAGCCGGCCTTCTTGTCGGCGTCGCGCAGCGCCTCCTCGGGGTGCCAGAACTCCTTGAGCCCGCTGTTCTGGACGCCCTCGTAGCGGCGCGGATCGCCGGTGTTGGGGGTGATCCGGCCGCCGTTCATGGCGGTCAGGAACCAGTCCAGCTCGATCTTGGCGTTGTTGTCGGTGTTGTCGCCGGTGGTCATGACGAACGACAGCGGCGCCCCGGTGGCGGGTCCGCCGCGCAGCCCGTTGATCCGCTCGATGAGCGAGGCGACCCCGGCGATGGTCAGCGCCTCGTGCGGCCGCCATGCCCCGGCGCGCCCGGCGCGCAGGAACTCGTAGCGCATCGGGTGCTGGACGTCGGTCAGATGCAGATCCGTGAGCTGGACGAACGAGGCGAGCGCGGTGCGCCGGTCCTCGCGGCCGCCCTTGGCGCCGGTGATCTCGGTGCGGACCTTACGGGCCCAGGCGGGGCCGTCGGCGAGCCGCCGGTAGCCGGTGGCGCCGTGTGCGGCCGAGAACGTCTCCAGCGTCGTACCGGCCGTCGAGGGCGCCGCCGGGGCCTGCACCACCCGGCGGCCCGCGGCGTGCGCGGTGGCGGGCTGCGAGGCACCGGCCGAGCCGCTGCCGGGACCGAAGGCGATTCCCAGGCCGGCCGTGGCACCGGTGGCGGTGGCGGCGGCGAGGAAGGTGCGCCGGTCGAGGGTGGCGACGGCAGCTGCGGCGGACCGTACGGACCGTATGCGGGACATGCGCGATCTCCCCGAGTGGACACGCGGTGACGGGCGGACAGCGACGCTGCCCTCACCTCGGATCGTTGGCATCGGGGATGGCTTGGGAGTGAACGAGACGGCAACGCGGGTCGCCGATCTCCACACGTGGATCTTGGCGGCAGCAAACGGTCATCGCGCCCTTGTGAACAGGAATTCTTCCGCTCACCCGGCGTTCATCAGATCTGGGAACCGCCCCCGCCATATCCGGGAACCGCCCCCGCCGTGGGATAAATCACGGGACGGTAACGGACCCGCCTGAGACACTTGCCAGGAGGGTAGGCGCCTCGAACAGGCACAACCAAGGAAAAGGGCTGATATGAGGATCGGAATCGTCGGAGCGACCGGCCAGGTCGGCGGAGTGATGCGCAGGGTGCTCGCCGAGCGTGACTTCCCGGCCGAGCAGCTGCGGCTGTTCGCCTCCGCCCGCTCGGCCGGTCGTACGCTCCCGTGGCGCGGCACCGAGATCACCGTCGAGGACGCCGCCACGGCCGACTACTCCGGTCTGGACATCGTCCTGTTCTCCGCGGGCGGCGCCACCTCCAAGGCGCTGGCCGAGAAGGTCGCCGCCCAGGGCCCGGTCGTGATCGACAACTCCTCGGCCTGGCGGATGGACCCCGAGGTGCCGCTGGTCGTCGCCGAGGTCAACCCGCACGCCGCGGTGGACCGCCCCAAGGGCATCATCGCCAACCCGAACTGCACCACCATGGCCGCCATGCCGGTGCTGCGCCCGCTGCACGCCGACGCCGGGCTCACCGCCCTGGTGGCCACCACCTACCAGGCCGTCTCCGGCTCCGGGCTGTCCGGCGTGGCCGAGCTCGACGGCCAGATCCGCAAGACCGCCGACCGCGCGGCCGAGCTCACCTACGACGGCGCGGCGGTGGACTTCCCCGAGCCCGGGGTGTACGCCCGCCCGATCGCGTTCAATGTGCTCCCGATGGCCGGGAAGATCGTCGACGACGGCCGCTTCGAGACCGACGAGGAGCAGAAGCTCCGCAACGAGAGCCGCAAGATCCTGGAGATCCCGGAGCTGAAGGTGTCCGGCACCTGTGTCCGGGTCCCGGTCTTCACCGGCCACTCGCTCCAGGTGAACGCCCGCTTCGAGCGTCCGATCAGCGTGGAGCGCGCCTATGAGCTGCTGGCCGCGGCCCCGGGCGTGGCGCTCTCGGAGATCCCGACCCCGCTCCAGGCCGCGGGCCAGGACCCCAGCTATGTGGGCCGGATCCGGGTGGACGAGACGGTCGAGCACGGTCTCGCGCTGTTCCTCTCCAACGACAACCTGCGCAAGGGCGCGGCGCTGAACGCGGTGCAGATCGCCGAGCTGGTGGCGGCCGACCTGACCTGACGCCCGCATCCCGGCTCGGAGGGGAGCGGCCCGGCGGCCGCTCCCCTCTTTCCCTCAGTCCCCCTTTCCGCAGGCCGTCGCGTCGCGGTCGCGGTCCAGTCGGTGGCGGTCACGGCCGTGGGGTCTGCTCGTGGACAAACTGGTCTACCGGCGCTGACCGTCCGACGTGCGAGGATGGCCATCCGCCTGACGCATGGCGTACCGCACATGACGAACGGGAGTTAGCCGACGTGCCTGGCACCAACCTCACAAGGGAGGAAGCGCAGCAGCGGGCGCGCCTCCTCACGGTGGACGCGTACGAGATCGAACTGGACCTGAGCGGCGCCCAGGAGGGTGGTACCTACCGCTCCGTGACCACGGTGCGCTTCGACGCCGCCGAGTCGGGCGCGGAGTCGTTCATCGACCTGGTGGCGCCCACGGTGCACGAGGTGGTGCTGAACGGCGACGCGCTCGACCCGAACGAGGTCTTCAAGGACTCGCGGATCGCCCTGCCGGGGCTGCTCGCCGGGCACAACGAGCTGCGGGTGGTCGCGGACTGCGCGTACACCAACACCGGTGAGGGGCTGCATCGCTTTGTCGACCCGGTCGACCAGCAGGCGTACCTCTACACCCAGTTCGAGGTGCCCGACGCCCGCCGGGTGTTCGCCAACTTCGAGCAGCCCGACCTGAAGGGCACGTTCCAGTTCACCGTGACGGCGCCCGAGGGCTGGACGGTGATCTCGAACTCGCCGACGCCGGAGCCGAAGGACAATGTCTGGCGGTTCGAGCCGACCCCGCGCATCTCCACGTACATCACCGCGCTGATCGTCGGCCCGTACCACAGCGTGCACAGCTCCTACGAGAAGGACGGCCGCTCGGTGCCGCTGGGCATCTACTGCCGTCCCTCGCTCGCGGAGTACCTCGACTCGGACGCGATCTTCGCGGTGACGCGGCAGGGCTTCGCGTGGTTCGAGGAGAAGTTCGACTACGCGTACCCGTTCGCCAAGTACGACCAGCTGTTCGTGCCGGAGTTCAACGCGGGCGCGATGGAGAACGCGGGCGCGGTGACCATCCGCGACCAGTACGTCTTCCGCTCCAAGGTGACGGACGCGGCATACGAGACGCGGGCCGAGACCATCCTCCACGAGCTGGCCCATATGTGGTTCGGCGACCTGGTCACCATGGAGTGGTGGAACGACCTGTGGCTGAACGAGTCGTTCGCCACCTACACCTCGATCGCCTGCCAGGCCCATGCACCGGGCAGCAGGTGGCCGCACTCGTGGACCACCTTCGCCAACTCCATGAAGACGTGGGCCTACCGGCAGGACCAGCTGCCGTCCACCCACCCGATCATGGCCGAGATCAACGACCTGGACGACGTCCTGGTCAACTTCGACGGGATCACGTACGCCAAGGGCGCCTCGGTGCTCAAGCAGCTGGTCGCGTACGTCGGGATGGACGAGTTCTTCCGTGGCGTCCAGGCGTACTTCAAGCGCCACGCCTACAAGAACACCCGGCTGTCGGATCTGCTCGGCGCGCTGGAGGAGACCAGCGGGCGCGATCTGAAGACCTGGTCCAAGCAGTGGCTGGAGACGGCGGGCATCAATGTGCTGCGGCCGGAGATCGAGACGGACGCGAGCGGCACGGTGACCTCCTTCGCGGTGCGGCAGGAGGCCCCGGCGCTTCCGCCCGGCGCCAAGGGCGAGCCGACCCTGCGGCCGCATCGCATCGCCATCGGGCTCTACGACCTGAACCCGACCGGCAAGCTGGTCCGCTCCGAGCGCATCGAGCTGGACGTGGACGGCGAGCTGACCGAGGTGCCGCGGCTGACCGGCACAAAGCGCTCCGCGGTGATCCTGCTCAACGACGACGACCTCACCTACGCGAAGGTGCGGCTGGACCCGGACTCGCTGGCCGTGGTCACCGAGCACCTGGGCGACTTCGAGGAGTCGCTGCCGCGCGCGCTGTCCTGGGCCTCGGCCTGGGACATGGTCCGCGACGGCGAACTGGCCACCCGCGACTACCTTGCGCTGGTGCTCTCGGGCATCGCCAAGGAGTCGGACATCGGCGTCGTCCAGTCGCTGCACCGCCAGGTGAAGCTGGCCCTGGACCTGTACGCCGCGCCGGACTGGCGCGAGACGGGCCTGGCCCAGTGGACCGAGGCCACGCTGGACCACCTGCGGGCGGCGGCGCCGGGCAGCGACCACCAGCTGGCCTGGGCGCGGGCCTTCACGGCCACCGCCCGCACCGACGCACAGCTGGACCTGGTCTCCGGGCTGCTCGAGGGCACCCAGACGATCGAGGGCCTGGCCATCGACACCGAGCTGCGCTGGGCGCTGCTGGAGCGGCTCGCCGCCACGGGGCGGGCGGACGAGGCCGCCATCGCGGCGGAGCTGGAGCGCGACAAGACCTCCGCGGGCGAGCGGCACGCCGCGACGGCGCGGGCCGCGCGGCCGACACCGCAGGCCAAGGCGGAGGCGTGGGCCTCGGTCGTGGAGAGCGACAAGCTGCCGAACGCGGTGCAGGAGGCGGTGATCGGCGGCTTCATCCAGACCGATCAGCGTGAGCTGCTGGCACCGTACGCGGAGAAGTACTTCGCGGTGGCGAAGGACGTCTGGAACAGCCGCAGCCATGAGATGGCGCAGCAGATCGTGGTGGGCCTGTACCCGACGCTGCAGGTCTCGCCGGAGACCCTGGACGCCACGGACGCGTGGCTCGCGTCCGCCGAGCCGACGGCTGCGCTGAGGCGTCTGGTGACGGAGTCGCGGGCGGGCATCGACCGCGCGCTACGGGCACAGGCGGCTGACGCCGCCGCGAGCTGACCGCGGCGCGGCGCAGTGCGGGGCCGAACGCCCCG
>NZ_JAAAYH010000030.1:0-41679 GCF_018035285.1 Streptomyces sp. MK37H
ACAACCGGCTCACCCGCCCCAGCCGTCCCAGCCGCCGCCCGCGTACGCACCTCACCACCCTCATGAGCAGCGGTTCGAGCGACGTCGCATCCACATCAACGAGTACCAGCGCGGTGCCGACGCCACCGCCGTCGGCGGTCTGCTGCTCCATGTGCCCAACTTCCTCGGCAGCCTGCTGGTGGTCGGGCTGGTCTCGCTGTTATTCGGCACCCTCGGTCTGCTGCTGGTGCTCGCCTGGCTGGCCAGCGGCGCGCTCGTCTTCCACCGCCCCACCGAGCGGGCCCTTGCCCGTTATGTCCTCAAGCTGCGTCCGCCCACCCCCATGGAGCTGGCCAGGCTCGACGAGGCGTGGCGGGAAGTGATCACGCGGGCGGGCATCGAGGAGCACACCTACGAGCTGTGGGTCGAGGACAGCGACGAGTTGAACGCCGTCGCGGCGGCCGGGCACATCGTCGGTGTCACCCGCTTCGCACTGGAGCAGCTGCCCTCCGCACAGCTGGCCGCCGTCCTGGCACATGAGCTGGGCCACCATGTCGGCGGGCACAGCTGGTCGAGTCTGCTCGGCTACTGGTACGCGCTTCCCGGCCGTATCGCCTGGCGTGTCACGCAGCTCCTGGCGTACGTGATCTTCCGGGTGTCCAGCGCCTTCTCCTGCCTCGGCGGCCTCGGCGTACTGGCCTTCTTCGGCTTCGCCGCCTTCATGACGGTCAGTGCGCTGTACGGGCTGCCGCTGCTACTGCCCGTCATCCCGTATTTGATGGCCGCCGTGAGCCGGCGGGCGGAGCTCCACGCCGACCGGCAGGCAGCGGCGCTCAACTTCGCGCCGATGCTGGCCGAGGTGCTGTGGCGGATGCATATGACGCAGGAGCAGACCAAGGCCATCGCGGCGGCGGCCGGCAAACCGCTGCCCAAGGAGAGCCCCCTCGCCCGGCTGCTCTCCTCCCATCCGGATCACCACACGCGGCTGCATCATCTGACCCCTTACCTCCAGCCGCATCCCCAGCCACCCATCTGACCCGTCCGGAACGCCGCAGGGCGGCCACCCCGCGAGGGGTGACCGCCCTGTGAGCGATACCGGTGGTACTACTGGGTCACCGGCCTTACTGGTTGTACGGACCGTAGTCGTAGTCCTCCAGCGGAACCGCCTGGCCGGAGCCCGTGCCGAAGGGCGAGTAGTCGATGTCGTCGTAACCGACGGCCGAGTACATCGCGGCCTTCGCCTCCTCGGTCGGCTCGACCCGGATGTTGCGGTAGCGGGACAGGCCCGTACCGGCCGGGATGAGCTTACCGATGATCACGTTCTCCTTGAGGCCGATCAGGGAGTCCGACTTGGCGTTGATCGCCGCGTCGGTGAGCACCCGGGTCGTCTCCTGGAAGGACGCTGCCGACAGCCAGGACTCGGTCGCCAGCGAGGCCTTGGTGATACCCATCAGCTGCGGACGGCCGGAGGCCGGGTGGCCGCCTTCCTGAACCACACGACGGTTCTCACCCTCGAAGCGCGAGCGCTCCACGAGTTCGCCCGGCAGCAACTCGGCGTCGCCGGACTCGATGATCGTCACACGGCGCAGCATCTGCCGGATGATGATCTCGATGTGCTTGTCGTGGATCGACACACCCTGCGAGTTGTAGACCTTCTGGACCTCACCCACCAGGTGCACCTGGACGGCGCGCTGGCCGAGGATGCGCAGCACGTCGTGCGGGTTGACGGCACCCACGGTCAGCGGCTGGCCGACCTCGACGTGGTCGCCCTCGCCCACCAGCAGACGGGCTCGCTTGGAGACGCCGTAGGACGTCTCGTCGGAGCCGTCGTCCGGGGTGACGACGAGCTTCTTGGTCTTCTCGGTCTCCTCGATCCGGACGCGGCCGGCCGCCTCCGAGATCGGGGCGACGCCCTTGGGCGTACGGGCCTCGAAGAGCTCGACGACACGCGGCAGACCCTGGGTGATGTCCTCACCGGCCACACCACCGGTGTGGAAGGTACGCATCGTCAGCTGGGTGCCGGGCTCACCGATGGACTGGGCGGCGATGATGCCGACCGCCTCACCGATGTCCACCAGCTTGCCGGTCGCCAGCGAGCGGCCGTAGCACATGGCGCACGTGCCGACGGCGGACTCGCAGGTGAGCACCGAGCGGGTCTTGACCGTCTCCACGTTGTGGCGGACCAGCTCGTCGATGAGCACATCGCCCAGGTCGGTGCCGGCCGGGGCCAGGACCTTCCCGTCCACGACGATGTCCTCGGCGAGGCAGCGCGCGTACACGCTGGTCTCGACGTCCTCCGTCTTGCGCAGCACGCCGTCGGCGCCCGTGGTCGCGATCGCCAGCTTGAGGCCGCGGTCGGTGCCGCAGTCCTCCTCGCGAATGATCACGTCCTGCGAGACGTCCACCAGACGCCGGGTCAGGTAACCCGAGTCGGCGGTACGCAGGGCGGTGTCGGCGAGACCCTTACGGGCACCGTGGGTGGAGATGAAGTACTCCAGCACGGAGAGACCCTCACGGAACGACGCCTTAATGGGCCGCGGGATGGTCTCGTTCTTCGCGTTGGACACCAGACCACGCATACCGGCGATCTGACGCATCTGCATCATGTTTCCGCGCGCGCCCGAGTTGACCATCATGAAGATCGGGTTGGTCTTCGGGAAGTTCGCGTTCATCGCCTCGGCGACCTCGTTGGTCGCCTTGGTCCAGATCGCGATCAGCTCCTGGGTGCGCTCGTCCTTGGTGATCAGACCGCGCTCGTACTGCTTCTGGACCTTCTCGTCCTGTGCCTCGTAGCCCTCGATGATGGCCTTCTTGGCCTCGGGCACGACCACGTCGGAGATGGCGACGGTGACACCGGAGCGGGTGGCCCAGTGGAAACCGGCCGCCTTCAGGTTGTCCAGCGTCGCCGCGACGATGACCTTGGGGTAGCGCTCGGCGAGGTCGTTGACGATCTCGGAGAGCTGCTTCTTGCCCACCGAGTAGTCGACGAACGGGTAGTCCTCGGGCAGCAGCTCGTTGAAGAGCGCGCGGCCCAGCGTGGTGCGCAGCCGGAAGCTGTCACCGGGCTGCCAGGCCGGCTCGCCCTCTTCGGCCACCGGCGGGGTCCAGCCACGGGGCGGGACGGTGCCGATCGGGAAGCGGATGTCGATCTTCGCCTGGAGCGAGAGCTCCCGGGCGTCGAACGCCATGATCGCCTCGGCGGTGGAGCCGAAGGAACGGCCCTCACCGACGACCTCGCGCTCCTCCTCATCGGTGGTGAGGAAGAACAGGCCCAGCACCATGTCCTGGGTCGGCATGGTCACCGGACGGCCGTCGGCCGGCTTGAGGATGTTGTTCGAGGACAGCATCAGGATGCGGGCCTCGGCCTGCGCCTCCGCGGACAGCGGCAGGTGCACGGCCATCTGGTCACCGTCGAAGTCCGCGTTGAACGCGGTGCAGACGAGCGGGTGGATCTGAATGGCCTTGCCCTCGACCAGCTGCGGCTCGAAGGCCTGGATGCCGAGGCGGTGCAGGGTCGGCGCACGGTTCAGCAGCACCGGGTGCTCGGCGATGACCTCTTCGAGCACGTCGTACACGACCGTGCGGCCGCGCTCGACCATGCGCTTGGCCGACTTGATGTTCTGCGCGTGGTTCAGGTCCACCAGGCGCTTCATCACGAACGGCTTGAAGAGCTCCAGCGCCATGGCCTTGGGCAGACCGCACTGGTGCAGCTTGAGCTGCGGGCCGACGACGATGACCGAACGGGCCGAGTAGTCGACACGCTTACCGAGCAGGTTCTGACGGAACCGGCCCTGCTTACCCTTCAGCATGTCGCTGAGGGACTTCAGCGGACGGTTACCGGGGCCGGTGACCGGGCGGCCACGGCGGCCGTTGTCGAAGAGGGCGTCAACAGCCTCCTGAAGCATGCGCTTCTCGTTGTTGACGATGATCTCCGGGGCACCGAGGTCCAGGAGCCTCTTCAGCCGGTTGTTCCGGTTGATCACACGGCGGTACAGGTCGTTCAGGTCGGAGGTCGCGAAGCGGCCACCGTCCAGCTGCACCATCGGACGCAGGTCCGGCGGGATCACCGGGATGCAGTCCAGCACCATGCCGTTGGGGCTGTTCCGGGTCTGCAGGAAGGCGGAGACGACCTTCAGGCGCTTGAGCGCACGGGTCTTCTTCTGGCCCTTGCCGGTCCGGATGATCTCGCGGAGCCTCTCGGCCTCCTCGTCGAGGTCGAAGGACTCCAGGCGCTTCTGCAGCGCCGCGGCACCCATGCCGCCCATGAAGTACGTGCCGAAGCGGTCACGCAGCTCGCGGTAGAGCAGCTCATCGCCCTCCAGGTCCTGGACCTTGAGGTTCTTGAAGCGGTTCCACACCTCGTCGAGACGGTCGATCTCGCGCTGGGCGCGGTCGCGCAGCTGCTTCATCTCGCGCTCGGCGCCCTCGCGCACCTTACGGCGCACATCGGCCTTGGCACCCTCGGCCTCGAGCTCGGCGAGGTCCGCCTCCAGCTTCTTGGCGCGGGCCTCGAGGTCCGCGTCGCGGCGCTGCTCGATCTGCTGACGCTCGACGGAGACGTGGGCCTCCAGCGACGGCAGGTCGCGCGTACGGCGCTCCTCGTCCACCCACGTGATCATGTAGGCGGCGAAGTAGATGACCTTCTCGAGGTCCTTCGGGGCGAGGTCGAGCAGGTAGCCCAGGCGGCTGGGCACGCCCTTGAAGTACCAGATGTGGGTAACGGGAGCGGCCAGCTCGATGTGGCCCATCCGCTCACGGCGCACCTTGGCGCGGGTGACCTCGACGCCACAGCGCTCACAGATGATGCCCTTGAAGCGGACGCGCTTGTACTTCCCGCAGTAGCACTCCCAGTCCCGGGTCGGACCGAAGATCTTCTCGCAGAAGAGTCCGTCCTTTTCGGGCTTCAGTGTGCGGTAGTTGATGGTTTCCGGCTTCTTGACCTCACCGTGGGACCACTGACGGATGTCATCAGCAGTGGCGAGGCCGATCCGCAGCTCGTCGAAGAAGTTGACGTCGAGCACTTGTCGTCAATCCCTCTTTCAGGGTCGTGTCTTCGGGTCTGACTGGGGGTCCGGGGAGAGGCCGGGGCGCACGCGGTACGCGCGCCCCGGCCAGACCCGTCAGACCTCTTCGACGCTGGTCGGCTCGCGCCGGGACAGGTCGATACCGAGCTCTTCCGCGGCGCGGAAGACGTCCTCATCGGTGTCGCGCATCTCGATGGACATGCCGTCGGACGACAGCACCTCCACGTTGAGGCACAGGGACTGCATCTCCTTGATGAGCACCTTGAAGGACTCGGGGATGCCGGGCTCGGGGATGTTCTCGCCCTTGACGATGGCCTCATAGACCTTCACGCGGCCGGTGACGTCGTCGGACTTGATGGTCAGCAGCTCCTGGAGGGCGTACGCGGCGCCGTAAGCCTCCAGCGCCCACACCTCCATCTCGCCGAAGCGCTGGCCACCGAACTGAGCCTTACCACCCAGCGGCTGCTGGGTGATCATCGAGTACGGACCGGTGGACCGGGCGTGCAGCTTGTCGTCCACCAGGTGGTGCAGCTTGAGGATGTACATGTAGCCGACCGAGATCGGGTCCGGGAACGGCTCGCCGGAGCGGCCGTCGAACAGCCGGGCCTTACCGGAGGGCTGGACCAGACGGTCGCCGTCCCGGTTCGGCACGGTGTGCTCGAACAGGCCGGCCAGCTCGTCCTCGCGGGCGCCGTCGAAGACCGGGGTCGCGACGTTGGTACCGGGCTGGACCTCATCGGCACCGATCGCCCTCAGCCGCTCCATCCACTCCTCGGAGCCTTCGACCTTCCAGCCCCGGGAGGCCAGCCAGCCGAGGTGGATCTCCAGGACCTGCCCCGGGTTCATTCGGGACGGGACACCCAGCGGGTTGAGGATGATGTCGACCGGGGTGCCGTCCTCCAGGAACGGCATGTCCTCGACCGGTAGGATCTTGGAGATGACGCCCTTGTTGCCGTGACGGCCGGCGAGCTTGTCACCGTCGGTGATCTTGCGCTTCTGCGCCACGTAGACGCGGACCAGCTGGTTCACGCCGGGCGGCAGCTCGTCGCCCTCCTCGCGGTCGAAGACGCGCACGCCGATGACCTTGCCGGTCTCGCCGTGCGGCACCTTCAGCGAGGTGTCACGGACCTCACGGGCCTTCTCACCGAAGATCGCCCGCAGCAGGCGCTCCTCCGGCGTCAGCTCGGTCTCACCCTTCGGGGTGACCTTGCCGCAGAGGATGTCGCCGTCGCGGACCTCGGCGCCGATGCGGATGATGCCGCGCTCGTCGAGGTCGGCCAGGACCTCCTCGGAGACGTTCGGGATGTCCCGGGTGATCTCCTCGGGGCCCAGCTTGGTGTCCCGGGCGTCGACCTCGTGCTCCTCGATGTGGATCGAGGAGAGGACGTCGTCCTGCACCAGACGCTGGCTGAGGATGATCGCGTCCTCGTAGTTGTGGCCCTCCCACGGCATGAACGCCACCAGGAGGTTCTTGCCGAGCGCCATCTCGCCGTCCTCGGTGGACGGGCCGTCGGCCAGCACCTGGCCGGCGATCACCCGGGCGCCCTCGTCCACGACGACCTTCTGGTTGAAGGAGGTGCCCTGGTTGGAGCGGGAGAACTTGGCCACCCGGTAGGTGGTGTAGGTGCCGTCGTCGTTGGCCACCGTCACGTAGTCGGCGGAGACCTCCTGGACGACACCGTCCTTCTCGGCCTTGATGACGTCGCCGGCGTCGACCGCGCAGCGGTACTCCATGCCGGTGCCGACCAGCGGGGACTCCGCCTTGATCAGCGGCACGGCCTGGCGCATCATGTTCGAGCCCATGAGCGCGCGGTTGGCGTCGTCGTGCTCCAGGAACGGGATCATCGCGGTCGCGACCGACACCATCTGGCGCGGCGAGACGTCCATGTAGTCGACGTCGTCGCCGGGGATGTAGTCGACCTCACCGCCACGGCGGCGGACCAGGACGCGGTTCTCGGCGAAGTGCAGATCGTTCGTCAGCGGCGCGTTGGCCTGCGCGATGACGAAGCGGTCCTCCTCGTCGGCCGTCAGGTAGTGCACCTCGTCGGTGACGACACCGTCGACGACCTTGCGGTACGGGGTCTCGATGAAACCGAACGCGTTGACCCGGCCGTACGAGGCGAGCGAGCCGATCAGACCGATGTTCGGGCCTTCGGGCGTCTCGATCGGGCACATGCGGCCGTAGTGCGAGGGGTGCACGTCACGGACCTCGAAGCCCGCCCGCTCACGGGAGAGACCACCGGGGCCGAGCGCGTTCAGACGGCGCTTGTGGGTCAGACCCGACAGCGGGTTCGTCTGGTCCATGAACTGCGACAGCTGGCTGGTGCCGAAGAACTCCTTGATGGAGGCGACGACCGGCCGGATGTTGATCAGGGTCTGCGGCGTGATCGCCTCGACGTCCTGAGTGGTCATGCGCTCGCGGACGACGCGCTCCATACGCGCCAGACCCGTGCGGACCTGGTTCTGGATCAGCTCGCCGACGTTACGGATGCGGCGGTTGCCGAAGTGATCGATGTCGTCGGTCTCGACGACCACGGACTGGCCGTTGTCCCCGACGGTCTCGGTCTCACCGGCGTGCAGCTTCACCAGGTACTTGATCGAGGCGATGATGTCCTCGACCGTCAGGACGCCCGCGTCCAGCGGAGCGGCCGCGCCCAGCTTCTTGTTGACCTTGTAGCGGCCGACCTTCGCCAGGTCGTAGCGCTTCGGGTTGAAGTAGAGGTTCTCCAGCAGCGTCTGCGCGGCCTCCCGCGTGGGGGGCTCGCCCGGGCGCAGCTTGCGGTAGATGTCGAGCAGCGCGTCGTCCTGGCCCTGGGTGTGGTCCTTCTCCAGGGTGGCGCGCATGGACTCGTACTCGCCGAACTCCTCGAGGATCTGCTCGGTGGTCCAGCCGAGCGCCTTCAGGAGGACGGTAACGGACTGCTTGCGCTTGCGGTCGATGCGGACACCGACCATGTCGCGCTTGTCGATCTCCATCTCCAGCCAGGCACCACGGGAGGGGATGACCTTGACCGAGAAGATGTCCTTGTCGGACGTCTTGTCGATGGAGGAGTCGAAGTAGACACCCGGCGAGCGGACCAGCTGCGAGACGACGACACGCTCGGTGCCGTTGATGCAGAAGGTGCCCTTGTCGGTCATGAGCGGGAAGTCGCCCATGAAGACCGTCTGGGACTTGATCTCACCGGTCTCATTGTTGGTGAACTCGGCCGTGACGAAGAGCGGAGCGGCGTAGGTGAAGTCACGCTCCTTGCACTCGTCGATCGAGTTCTTCGGCGGCTCGAAACGGTGATCACGGAAGGTCAGGGACATCGACCCGGAGAAGTCCTCGATCGGGGAGATCTCCTCGAAGATCTCTTCCAGACCGGACTTGGTGGGGACGTCCTGACCGCTGTCCAGCGCAGCCTCGACGCGAGCCTTCCACGCGGCATTGCCGAGCAGCCAATCGAAGCTCTCGGTCTGCAGCGCGAGGAGGTTCGGAACCTCGAGAGGCTCCTTGATCTTCGCAAAGGAGATGCGCAGCGGGGCGGTGCTGGCGCCATTGTTCGTATTGGCAGTCGAGGCGTTGCGCGAGGCGGCCAAGAGGGGGTCCTTCCGAGGGCTCGGACTCACTACGCGCGTACCGGTCCCACCGAGAGCCCATGGATGAAATCCCTGGTCAGGGACTATTCATCGGTAGTGCTCGAAGGTAGGTATGCCCCTGGTGACGGGCAGGGAGCAGCTAACAGGCAGCGCAAAGGGTCAGTGTAGCCACTTGGCACACTGATGTCCAGCGCCGAGTTTCTGAGACCGGCAGTGCCAATCTCTCCCTCCGGTGAGGGGCGCGCCCCTCGTTGTCTTCTCACGCCCTGTCGGCAGCCCGCGCTGTCGATGCGCATATCGATACTGCCCGCTTCGCCGACGATCCATGCCTCGGACTTTTTGGATCGGTGTGACGTCGCGTCCTGAGAATTGCGCGCTGCGTGCCGTTCGTCAAGGCCCCCCACTCCGGCGAGATCGTCACAGGGCGTGGCGACGGGCAACGAAGATCACCCTACCTCCACAAACCCATAAGGCAATGTAACCGTCACGGGAACGCCGAAGGGCGACCACCCGAACGGGTGATCGCCCCTGGCTTGGAACCGGGCCGCGCCGCCGGACGTCCTACGGGCGTGTGGCGGCGGGCCGCGAGGTCATCCGACCTCGAGGGGTCACTTGACCTCGACGGAGGCGCCGGCGCCCTTGAGGGACTCGGCGGCCTTGTCGGCCTGCTCCTTGTTGACCTTCTCGAGGACCGGCTTCGGGGTGCCGTCGACGAGGTCCTTGGCCTCCTTCAGACCCAGGGAGGTCAGCTCACGCACGACCTTAATGACCTGGATCTTCTTGTCGCCGGCGCCGGTGAGGATGACGTCGAACTCGTCCTTCTCCTCCTCGGCCGGGGCAGCGGCGCCCGGGGCACCCGGGGCGGCGGCGACCACGGCGGCCGGGGCGGCGGCGGTGACGTCGAACTTCTCCTCGAAGGCCTTCACGAACTCGGAGAGCTCGATGAGGGTCATTTCCTCGAACTGCGCGAGCAGGTCGTCCTGGCTGAGCTTCGCCATGGTGGCGGTCCTTCCACTAATTCGGCAGGTGGTGCCGGATGTACATGTCGGCGGGCTTCCGGGCCCGCTGCGACCGGGGCCTGATTACTCGGCGGCCTCGGCCTCGGCGGGAGCCGGGGTGTCGGCACCGCCCTGCTCGGCCTGCTTCTGCCGGAGCGCCTCGGCGGTCCGGACGAACTTCGACAGCGGGGCCTGGAAGAGCGCGGCAGCCTGGGACTGCTTGGCCTTCATCGCACCCGCCAGCTTGGCGAGCAGCACCTCACGGGACTCGAGGTCCGCGAGCTTCTTGATCTCGTCGGCGGACAGCGCCTTGCCATCAAGGACACCGCCCTTGATCACGAGAGCGGGGTTGTCCTTGGCGAAGTCACGGAGACCCTTCGCCGCCTCGACCGGGTCACCGGTCACGAAGGCGACGGCCGACGAACCCGAGAACAGGTCGTCGAGCTGGTTGATCCCGGCCTCGTTGGCCGCGATCTTGGTCAGCGTGTTCTTCACCACACGGTACTGAGCGTTCTCACCGAGCGAACGGCGCAGCTCCTTCAGCTGCGCAACGGTGAGACCGGTGTACGCGGTCACAACGGCCGCGTTCGCGTTGCGGAACTTCTCCCGCATCTCGTCGACGGCTGCGACCTTGTCAGGACTCGCCATGAGCCTCGGCCTCCTTCCGGGTGATGAGGACCGCTTCGGTCTGAAGGAAGGAGACTGAGACAATGCGAAAACGCCCCGGCGCAGGCGCTCGGGGCGTAACTCGACCGGGACGGACTCGCGGCCCGTTCGGGAGTGCAACCTCGGTCACCTACGCAGGTCGCCCGCAGCTAGCGGATCCTTCAGCCACCGGATCCCTTGCGGGACACGGCGACAACCAGCGGTCTTTGGCTTCTGTAGGAGGTTACGCGAACGGGCCGCGGCCAGGCAAATCGGCTCTACTGCTGGAGCATGTCCTGGAAGTCCACGGTGTCCGAGGAGGACGGCTCGGTGACGGTCACGCTGGTGCCGTAGTCCGAGTAGAAGACCGTGGAGTCGTAGGCGCCGTTGTTGCTCTGCGCCTGCTCACGCTTCTTGACCAGCAGGTTCTCCCCGTCCACCCACAGGTCGATGGTCTCGGTGTCCATACCGGAGGACTCCAGCTGCTTCTGCAGGGCGTCCAGGTCGGACTGGCTGAGCTCCTTGGACTGCATCTTGGCGATCTCGGAGACCTTGACCGTGCCCGTGTAGTGGGTGGCCTTGACGCCCTTCACGTCCTCGCTGCCCACGCTCTTGACCTTGCCCGTGGCGAGCAGCAGCTCCACCGAGCGCGACGGGTTGTTGTTCTGCATCTGGTCCTTCAGGAAGGCGCCCGAGGGGCCCGCCTTCTGGGCCAGCACGTCGTAGTCGTACTTCACCCAGTGCTTGCCGCCGCCCGCCTGGGCGGCGAACTGGTCGCCCATGTTCAGGAACATGGCGTCCGGGGTGTACTTGGCGTCCATCGGCTTGCCCGCCATCGGGGAGGAGGCGATGGCGCCACCGTTCTGGGTGATGGACATGTTGGCCCGGATGCCGTTGGCCCAGTCCATGTCGCCGGACATCTGCGAGTTCTGCTCGCCCATCTTGGTGGTGCCCTCGACCTTGGCCGAGTTCTTCTTGTCCGTCTGCTGCGAGGCGAGCTTGAGCGCCGCCAGCGGGCTCATCGCGGACTGCCCGGACTTGTCGCCGCCGGTCTTGTCGCCGGCCTTGTCAGCGTCGGACTTCTCGCTCCCGCACGCGGTGAGGCCGACCATCAGAACGAGGCTTCCAGCGGCTATCGCCCATCGCGCACCGACATGAGTACCGCGCACGGCTCCCCCTAGTTTTTATTTCTCTTTTACGTCTACTGCAGAGTGACTCTAGCGGAGGGGGCCGACAACGGAAGACGCCGGGCCCCCGCACCTTCGACGCGGTGCGGGGGCCCGGCGGTTGCACACCGTGGTGCGCTGATCAGGGGCTGCCTCAGATGGCGTCTTCCTCGACCAGCAGGTTGCGGGTGCGGTTGGCGTCCAGCGGGATGCCGGGGCCCATCGTGGTGGTCAGGGTCGCCTTCTTGATGTAGCGGCCCTTCGCGGCGGACGGCTTGAGACGGTTGATCTCCTCGAGCGCCGCGGCGTAGTTCTCCACCAGCTTCGTCTCGTCGAACGAGAGCTTGCCGATGATGAAGTGCAGGTTCGAGTGCTTGTCGACGCGGAACTCGATCTTGCCGCCCTTGATGTCCGTGACGGCCTTGGCCACGTCCGGGGTGACGGTGCCGGTCTTCGGGTTCGGCATCAGACCACGCGGACCGAGCACCCGGCCGAGGCGGCCGACCTTGCCCATGAGGTCCGGGGTGGCGACGACGGCGTCGAAGTCCAGGCGGCCCTTGGACACCTCGTCGATGAGCTCGTCGGAGCCGACGATGTCGGCGCCCGCGGCCTCCGCGGCCGCAGCACGGTCACCGGTCGCGAAGACCAGGACCCGGGCGGTCTTACCGGTGCCGTGCGGCAGGTTCACGGTGCCACGGACCATCTGGTCGGCCTTGCGCGGGTCGACGCCCAGGCGCATGGCGACCTCGACGGTCGCGTCGAACTTGGTGGTGGAGGTGTCCTTCGCCAGACGGACGGCCTCGAGCGGGGCGTATGCGCGCTCCCGGTCGATCTTGGCGTCCGCAGCGCGGAGGGTCTTGCTGCGCTTGCTCACTCTTGCTCCTGATGTCTGTGGAGTTCGTGGTCCGGGCCAGCGCTTGGCCCTGCCACAGGTGGCCGCGGGGGCTGTCGGCCCTCACGCGTGAGGTGTCAGCCCTCGACCGTGATGCCCATGGAGCGGGCGGTGCCGGCGATGATCTTCTCGGCGGCGTCCAGGTCGTTGGCGTTCAGGTCGGGCATCTTGGTGGTGGCGATCTCACGCACCTGGTCGCGGGTGATCTTGGCGACCTTGGTCTTGTGCGGCTCGCCGGAGCCCTTCTCCACGCCCGCGGCCTTGAGGATCAGCTTGGCGGCCGGCGGGGTCTTGGTCACGAAGGTGAAGGAGCGGTCCTCGTAGACCGTGATCTCCACCGGCACGACCATGCCGCGCTGCGACTCGGTCGCGGCGTTGTAGGCCTTGCAGAACTCCATGATGTTGACGCCGTGCTGACCCAGCGCGGGGCCGACCGGCGGGGCCGGGTTCGCGGCGCCGGCCTGGATCTGGAGCTTGATCAGCCCCGTGACCTTCTTCTTCTTGGGAGGCATGCTCTCTCCGGGTCCTAGTGAGAGGGTGTTCGCCTCCGAACCGGATCATCCGGATGGAGGCATACCGCACAACGATAACGGGTATAGCTGTGCGCCTTAAAACCGAGCAGGTCAGACCGGCCGCGAAAGCCCGTCTGACCTGTCGGAAGTTCTCGTGAAGAGACTCAGTTCTGAAAAGACTCAGTTCTTCTGGATCTGGTCGAAGCTCAGCTCGACCGGGGTCTCCCGGCCGAAGATCTCGACCAGGCCCTTGACCTTCTTCGAGTCGGCGTTGATCTCGTTGATCGTCGCCTGCAGGGTCGCGAACGGGCCGTCGGTGACCGTGACCGAGTCGCCCACCTCGAAGTCCAGCACCTGGACCTCGACCTTGCGGCTCGGCGCCGGCACACCGCTCTCCTCGGCGGCGGCCTTGGCGGCCTTCTCCTCGGCCTCCGGGGCGAGCATCTTGACGATCTCGTCCAGGGTCAGCGGGTACGGGTCGTAGGCGTTGCCCACGAAGCCGGTGACGCCCGGGGTGTTGCGGACGACACCCCACGACTCGTTCGTCAGGTCCATGCGGACGAGCACATAGCCGGGCAGCTTGTTCTGCCGGACGTTCTTGCGCTCGCCGTTCTTGATCTGGACGATCTCTTCCTCGGGGACCTCGGCCTGGTAGATGAAGTCCTCGACGTTCAGCGAGACGGCACGCTGCTCCAGGTTGGCCTTCACGCGCTTCTCGTAGCCCGCGTAGGTGTGGATCACGTACCACTCACCGGGCAGCCCGCGCAGCTCCTGACGGAGCGCCTCGACCGGGTCGACCTCAGCCTCGGCCTCGGTCTCGACCGCGTCGTCCGCCTGGGCCGTCTCGGTCTCGACGGCGCCCTCGTCCTCGACGCGCAGCGCGTCCTCCTCGGCGGGAACGCCCGCCGAGGCGTCGGCCGCTTCAGCCTGGTCGGAGTCCGCCGCCTCGACGATGTCGAGCTCGTCCTCACGGGACTCGACGGGCTCGGCGGCGTCGTTCAGGTTCGGGTCAGACACTGTGGCTGCTTCTTCCTGGCTTCAAAGGGGTGGAACGTGCGAAAGAGGCGACGCCGGGAAAGCGGCCGCCTTTCGCGAGGGTCTCAGCCAAAGACGTACTTGATGGCGTTGTTGAACCCATAGTCAATCACGGTCACGATGCCGATCATGATGACGACGAAAACGATCACCACGCTGGTGTACGTCGACAGCTGGCTGCGCGTGGGCCAGACGACCTTCCGCAGCTCGGCGATGATCTGGCGGTAGAAAAGCGCGAGCCGGCCGAAGGGCCCCTTCTTCGCGCGCTTGCCGCCACGACGACCCCGCTTGGTCGTCTCCTCATCCTCGGGACGACCGCTCTCAGGCGTCGCGGTGGAGCCCAGGGCTTCCGTCACTCGTCCTCACCTGAATCCGGGTCGTGGCCGTGCCGCGTCCGGCCCGGCCGCACAGCGGTGCTTGTCCTTGCGTACGCATGCACGCACCCTCATCACAGTGCGTGTAGCAGGGCCGGAGGGACTTGAACCCCCAACCGCTGGTTTTGGAGACCAGTGCTCTACCAATTGAGCTACGACCCTTTGCGGCACTCACCAACCTACCGCATACACCCGGCTGCACGGAGTGTGCGGTCGGATCCGGCTGTTGATCGGCCAACGACGGATGAGTGTACGTGCTTGACGGCCGGGCGTCGAACGAGAAGCGCGCGAAGTCTCCGCAAACCCGTGTGCCACCCATTTCGCCCGTCTGCGACGATGCATCTATGACCGCTGCTACTCCCCCAGTACAGTCCCCGACCGACCGGCGGGTATCGGCCCGGATCGGCTCGATCTCCGAGTCCGCGACCCTCGCCGTCGACGCCAAGGCCAAGGCCCTCAAGGCCGCGGGCCGTCCGGTGATCGGCTTCGGCGCCGGTGAGCCCGACTTCGCCACGCCCGACTACATCGTCGACGCCGCGGCCGCGGCGTGCCGCGACCCGAAGTACCACCGCTACACCCCGGCCGGCGGCCTCCCCGAGCTCAAGGCCGCGATCGCCGCGAAGACGCTGCGCGACAGCGGGTACGAGGTCGAGACGGCCCAGGTCCTGGTGACCAACGGCGGCAAGCAGGCGATCTACGAGGCGTTCGCCGCGATCCTGGACCCGGGCGACGAGGTCATCGTCCCCGCGCCCTACTGGACCACCTACCCGGAGTCGATCCGGCTGGCCGGCGGTGTCCCGGTGGAGGTCGTCGCCGACGAGACGACCGGCTACCGCGTCTCCGTCGAGCAGCTGGAGGCGGCCCGCACCAAGAACACCAAGGTGCTGCTCTTCGTCTCCCCCTCGAACCCCACCGGCGCGGTCTACAGCCGTGAGCAGGTCGAGGCGATCGGCCGCTGGGCCGCCGACAACGGGCTGTGGGTGCTGACCGACGAGATCTACGAGCACCTGGTCTACGGCGACGCAGAGTTCCACTCGCTGCCGGTCGTGGTGCCCGAGCTGCGCGACAAGTGCGTCGTGGTCAACGGTGTCGCCAAGACGTACGCGATGACCGGCTGGCGGGTGGGCTGGGTCATCGGCCCCAAGGACGTCATCAAGGCCGCGACCAACCTCCAGTCGCACGCCACCTCGAATGTGAGCAACGTCGCTCAGGTCGCCGCGCTGACCGCCGTCTCGGGCGACCTCGACGCCGTGGCCGCGATGCGCGAGGCGTTCGACCGCCGCCGCCGCACCATCGTGCGGATGCTGAACGAGATCGACGGCGTCGAGTGCCCGGAGCCGGAGGGCGCCTTCTACGCCTACCCCTCGGTCAAGGCGCTGCTGGGCAAGGAGATCCGCGGCAAGCGGCCGCGGACCACTGTGGAGCTGGCCGAGATCATCCTGGAGGAGGCCGAGGTCGCGGTGGTGCCGGGTGAGGCGTTCGGCACCCCGGGCTATCTGCGGCTGTCCTACGCGCTGGGCGACGAGGACCTCATCGAGGGCGTCTCCCGGCTGCAGAAGCTGCTGGGCGAGGCGGCCGCGTAAGGCGCCTGGCTTTCGTACGCACGACCCGTACGCGCGGAAGGAACGGGCCGGAATCCCCGGGGGCGGATTCCGGCCCGTTCCGCGTGCGTGCACCTTCCCGTTCGGGGAAAGCGGTACCGACGGGTCCGGACGTGCGGCAGTATCTCCAGATGGCACGCGATGTACACCTGCTCCCCAAAGCGCATCTGCATCTCCACTTCACCGGCTCCATGCGCCCCGCGACCCTCCTCGAACTCGCCGACAAGTACGGCGTCCACCTCCCCGAGGCACTGAGCAGCGGTGAGCCGCCGAAGCTGCGCGCCACCGATGAGCGCGGCTGGTTCCGCTTCCAGCGGCTGTACGACATCGCACGCTCCTGTCTGCGGGAGGCCGACGACATCCGGCGGCTGGTGCGCGAGGCCGCCCAGGAGGACGTGCGGGACGGGGCCCAGTGGCTGGAGATCCAGGTCGACCCCACCTCGTACGCCCCGCGTCTGGGCGGGCTGATCCCGGCGATGGAAGTCATCCTGGACGCGGTCGAGAGCGCCTCCGCGGACACCGGGCTGGGGATCAGGGTCCTGGTCGCCGCCAACCGCATGAAGCATCCGCTGGAGGCCCGCACCCTCGCCCGGCTCGCGGTGCGCTACGCGGACCGCGGCGTCGTCGGCTTCGGCCTCTCCAACGACGAACGGCGCGGATTCGCCCGCGACTTCGACCGGGCCTTCGCCATCGCCCGGGAGGGCGGGCTGCTGGCGGCGCCGCACGGCGGTGAGCTGTCGGGCCCCGGCAGCGTTCGGGACTGCCTGGACGACCTCGGCGCGGCCCGGGTCGGCCACGGGGTGCGCGCGGCGGAGGACCCGCGGCTGCTCGCCAAGCTCGCCGAGCGCACGGTGACCTGCGAGGTGTGCCCGTCGTCGAACGTGGCGCTCGGGGTCTACGAGAAGCCGGAGGACGTCCCGCTGCGCACGCTGTACGACGCGGGCGTGCCGATGGCGCTCGGGGCGGACGACCCGCTGCTCTTCGGCTCGCGGCTGGCGGCGCAGTACGAGCTGGTGCGCGAGCACCACGGCTTCACGGACGCCGAACTGGCCGAGCTGGCACGTCAGTCGGTGCGCGGCTCGGCCGCGCCGGAGGACGTCCGGCGGCGGATGCTGGCGGACATCGACGACTGGCTGGCGGGCCCGGACTACTCACGTGAGTAGTCCGGATCAGAGGCTCACGCCGACCGTCACCGGCTCGTTGACCAGCCGGATCCCGAACGCCTCCTCGACCCCGGCCACCACCTCGCGGGCCAGCGCCAGCAGGTCCTCGGTCGTGGCCTCGCCCCGGTTGGTGAGGGCGAGCGTGTGCTTGGTGGAGATCCGGGCCGGGCCGGTGCCGTAGCCCTTGGTGAAGCCCGCCCTGTCGATCAGCCAGGCCGCGGAGGTCTTGATCAGGCCGTCGCCCGCGGGGAAGGCGGGCGGCGCGGTGTCCGGGCCCAGGCGTTCGGCTACGCGGGCCAGGAAGGCGGCGTGGGCGTCCTGGTCAAGCACCGGGTTGGTGAAGAACGACCCCGCAGACCAGGTGTCGTGGTCTCCGGGGTCGAGAACCATGCCCTTGCCCGCGCGCAGTCCGAGGACGGTCTCGCGGGCGACGGCGGCCGGCACCCGGTCCCCCACCTCGACGCCGAGCACCCGCGCGGTCTCGGCGTACCGGACGGGCGCGGAGAGCCCGCCCGCGTCCTCCAGCTCGAAGCGGACCCGGAGCACCACATGGCGGTCGGGGTCGGCCTTGAAGCGGCTGTGCCGGTAGGAGAAGGCGCAGTCGGCGTTCGGGATCGTGACGACCTCGTCGGCGCGGCGGTCGTAGGCGATCACCTCGGTGATCGTGGCGGAGACCTCCTGGCCGTAGGCGCCGACGTTCTGTATTGGCGTCGCGCCCGCGGAGCCGGGGATTCCGGCGAGACATTCGATGCCCGCGAGCCCCGCTCGGACCGTACGGGCCACGGCGGCCGACCAGTTCTCGCCCGCGGCGAGCTCCAGGCGGGTGCCGTCGAGCGTGAAGCCGCTGGTGGCGATGTGCAGGGCGGTGCCGTCGAAGCCCTTGTCGGCGATGACCAGATTGCTGCCGCCGCCGATCACCAGCAGCGGGGTCCCGGCCGCGTCGGCCGCACGGACCGCGGCGATGACCTCGTCGTCGGTGGTGGCCGTGAGCAGCCGGTTGGCCGGTCCGCCGAGACGGAAGGTGGTGAGGGGCGCGAGAGGGGCGTCGTGGAGTTCCTGCACGCGCTCAAGAGTACGGGGGCGCCCCCTGGGCTCCTTGAGGCGGCCGCCCCCGGTGTGGGGAATCCGGGGGCCGGCGGGCCTGCGGGCCGTAAGGGGCTCGGACGGGCCGCACGCGCTCCGGCGTGCTCTCATCCGCCCGGGGGCCGCATCGGGCGCGGTCGGGGGCTCAGACGAGCCGTACCACGGCGCGGGCCCGGCCAAGCACCTTCTGGCCGGCGCTGGTCGCCGTGATGTCGAGGCGCACCGTACGGGCCTCGTCGTCCAGCTTGGCGGTCACCTTGGCGCCGATCTCGATGACCGCGCCCTTGTCGTCGTTGGGGACCACGACCGGCCGGGTGAAGCGGACGCCGTACTCGACGAGGGCGCCGGGGTCGCCGGCCCACTCGGTCACCACCCGGGCCGCCTCGGCCATGGTGTAGGCGCCGTGCGCGATGACGTCGGGGAGACCGACCTCTCTGGCGAACTTCTCGTTCCAGTGGATCGGGTTGAAGTCGCCCGACGCGCCCGCGTAGCGCACGAGGTCGGCGCGGTTCACCCGGAACTCGCGCGTCGGCACCTCGGTACCGACCTCCACGGCGTCATACGAGATCTTGGCCGTCATCTGCTCTCCTCCACCTCTGCGTCAGCGGCGCGGGCCACCAGCGTCGTGAACGACGTCGCTACATGATCACCCGCCTCGTCGTGGACCTCGCCGCGGACGGACAGGATGTCGTTGCCGGCCAGCGACTTGATCGAGTCGATGGTCGAGGTGACCGTCAGGCGGTCCCCCGCGCGGACCGGGCGGGTGTACTCGAACCGCTGGTCCCCGTGGACCACCCGGCTGTAGTCCAGCCCCAGCTGCGGGTCCTCGACAACCTGCTTCCCGGCCGCCTTGAAGGTGATCGTGAAGATGAACGTCGGCGGGGCGATCACATCGGGGTAGCCGAGGTCCCGGGCCGCTTCGGGGTCGGTATAGACCGGATTGGTGTCACCGAGGGACTCGGCGAATTCCCGGATCTTCTCCCGGCCGACCTCGTACGCGGCGGTGGGCGGGTAGGTCCGCCCCACGAAGGACTGGTCGAGCGCCATCGGCGCACACCTCCTGCGATTGAATTACCAACGAAACGAGGCCGCCCCCCGCGAGTGGGGGCGGCCTCGAATGAGAGCTTATTACTATCGCGTCTCACGGTGCGCGGTGTGCGCGTTGCAACGCGGGCAGTGCTTCTTGATCTCAAGACGATCCGGGTCGTTGCGCCGGTTCTTCTTGGTGATGTAGTTCCGCTCCTTGCACTCCACGCAGGCCAGCGTGATCTTCGGGCGGACGTCGGTGGCAGCCACGTGAGTGCTCCTTGACGAACGGGCTAGGGGATTAACGCAGAAAGAGTAGCCGATCGAAGGACCGACCCCGCAATCGGCTACTGTCAGTAGCGGTGACCGGACTTGAACCGGTGACACAGCGATTATGAGCCGCTTGCTCTACCGACTGAGCTACACCGCTGCGATGCGAGTGACTCCCCGCTCGACCAGCGTAGCGGAACGGGAAGCCTCACACATCAGAGCCCCAATACGGAATCGAACCGTAGACCTTCTCCTTACCATGGAGACGCTCTGCCGACTGAGCTATTGGGGCGAGCGATGAAGACATTACACGGTCGGCCGCCGAAGGTGAAATCCGTATCGGCCCCTCGTCACCCTGGACTCATGCACCACACCGGTACGACTATTCGGCTCCTCCACGAAGCCGCCTCCACCTGGTCCTAGGCTTCGCTTCGCACCCGCGTGATCTTGGCTGCGCACGCATCCGACGCGTGCCCGGCGCGTCACCCGTCGCGTGCTCGGCGCGAATCCCAGGAGCGCGATGCCCGAGAGCCAGCAGCAGCCGCAACAGCCGCCCCGGAACGGCGGAGCGGCCCCCGGCGAGCCCACCACCCTGGTGCTCGGCGGTGTCCGGCTCGCCGACCGGCGCACCGTGGACGTCCGGCTCAGCGGCGGGCGGATCGAGGCCGTGGGCACGGCGGGCAGCCTCGTCCCCGGCACCCGGCTGGACCTCGGCGGCTATCTGCTGCTGCCCGCCCCCGCCGAACCCCACGCCCACTGCGACACCGCCCTTACGGCCGACATGGCGGGCCCGGTCCCGTACGACCCCAGGGACGTCCAGCGCCGCACCGTCGAGGCCGCCCTGCTCCAACTCGGCCACGGCGCGACGGCGCTGCGCACCCATGTCCGCATCGGCGGGGTGCACGGACTGCGCTCCCTGGAGGCGGTCCTGGAGGCCGGCCGGGCGCTGCGCGGGCTCACCGAGCTGAGCGCGGTGGCGGTGCCCCGGGTGCTGACCGGCACCGCCGGGGCGGACGGTCTGGCGATGCTGCGGGACGCGGTGGCGATGGGCGCGTCGGTCATCGGCGGCTGCCCCGACCTCGACCCCGATCCGACCGGCCACGCCGAGGCCGTCCTCGACCTCGCCGCGCGCCATGGCTGCGCCGTCGATCTGCACACGGACGGTGACGACCCGGCCCGCCTCGCCCGGCTCGCGGCGATGGCCGGGGGCCTGCGGCCGGGCGTCACCATCGGCCCCTGCGGCGGGCTGTCCCGGCTGCCCGCGGAGATGGCGGGGAGGATCGCCGAGCGGCTGGCGGCGGCCGGGGTGACCGTCGTCTGCCTCCCCCAGGGCGACTGCGCCGGGCTGGAGAACCAGGGCAGGCGGGGAGCGCGCACCCGCGCCTGGGCGCCGGTGCGGCTGCTGCGCGCCGCGGGCGTCCGGGTGGCCGCGGGCAGCGGGGCGCTACGGGACGCGGTGAACCCCGTGGGGCGCGGCGATCCCCTGGAGGCCGCCTTTCTGCTGGCGTCCCGGGGCGAGTCGCGCCCGGAGGAGGCGTACGAGGCGGTGTGCGCGCGGGCGCGGGCCGCGATGGGGCTCGCCGAGGTGCGGGTGGAGGCCGGGTTCCCGGCGGAGCTGCTCGCGGTGCGCGGGGACGGCCTCGCGGCGGTGCTCTCGCTCGCGTACAGCAGGGTCGTGGTGCACCGGGGGCGAGTGGTGGCCCGTACCAGCGCGATGCGGGAGTACTGCGACTCGGCGGCCGCGGTGGCGCTGGATCTGCCCCGGCAGGCGCGGTCGCAGAGCGGCGGCGAGCAACAGTAGGCCGCACGGCGTACGGTCGGGATCATGCGCATTGTCATCGCTGGTGGACATGGACAGATCGCGATGCGGCTGGAGCGGTTGCTCACCGCGCGCGGAGACGAAGTGGCGGGCATCATCCGCAAGCCGGAACAGGCGGGCGACCTGCTGGCGTCGGGCACCGAACCGGTCGTCTGCGACCTGGAGTCGGCTTCGCTGGAGGACGTGGTCAAGCATCTGGAGAACGCGGACGCGGCCGTCTTCGCGGCCGGAGCGGGCCCCGGCAGCGGTGCCGTCCGTAAGGACACCGTCGACCACCGGTCCGCGGTGCTCTTCGCGGACGCGGCCGAACAGGCCGGGGCCCGCCGGTTCCTGATCATCTCCTCGACGGGCGCGTCCCACGAGCCGCCGCCGGACACCGACCCGGTCTTCGCCGCCTATCTGCGCGCCAAGGCCGCGGCGGACGACGACATCCGCGCCCGGGACGGCCTCGACTGGACCGTGCTGCGCCCGGGCCGGCTGACGAACGACCCGGGCACGGGCCGGGTGAAACTGGCCGAACACACGGGCCGGGCCGAGATCACCCGCGACGATGTGGCGGCGGTCCTGGCCGCCCTCCTGGACGAGCCCCGCACGGCGGGCCGCACGCTGGAGCTGATCAACGGCGACACGGCGGTGGCGGACGCGGTGGCGGCGGTCGCCGCCGAGCGGGACTGAGGACGCGGGGGCCGGCCGGGACAGTCGGTACGGCCCGATCGCTCAGAAGTCCACCCGGGCCGGGGCGTCGGCCCGGGCCACGGACTCCTGGGCGTACTGGCGCTCGTACGCCGTCCGGATCCGTTCGATCCTCGGGTCCTGCGTCCCCGCCTCGGACGCCGGGTAGAGCAGGACCACCTCGTACGAGCGCTCCCGCTCGATCGTCCCGTTCTGGTCCCGCCACTGCCCCCGGCCGTCGTGGATCGTCAGGCCGGAGGGGAAGCGCGGGGTGATCCGCCGGTCCACGAAGGCCAGGAACTGCTTCTCGGTGACGGGCGGCCCGCCGTCGGGGCGCTCGGTGCCGAAGAAGAGCCGGGTCTCGACGTACGGCTTGCCCCGGCCCACGGCGCCGGAGGCCGCCGCGGCGGGCGGGTCGTCCAGCGCGGCGTACGCGGCGACGGGGGTGGCGGCGGCGAGGGCGAAGGCCGCTCCGACGGCGGCGAGACGGACGCGTGGCTTCATGGTCGGCATCGTCCGATCGTCCCGGCGCCGGGGACCCTCGGAAAGACCGCCTTACGGTGCACATCCGTGCGAGGCGCGGGGCACATTCGCGCCAGACGCGGGGTACGTCCGTACGAGACGCGGGGGCTGACCCGACCCGGCGTCAGGCGGCAGCGGCCCGGCCCGGGACCACCCCGGCCCAGGACGTCGCTCAGACCCTGCGCCACCGGGCCATCGCGCACGAGAACACCCCGAAGAGCGCCAGCCCCAGCGCCACCGCCATCAGCAGCCAGGGCCCCGCCGCCGTCCCGGCGAAGGTCCGCAGGGTGTCGTCGATGCCCTTCACCTTGCCCGGGTCGTAGCGCACGGCGGCCGTAAGCGCGAAGCCGCCCGCCACCGCGAACACCGCCCCGCGGGCCACCCCGCCGCAGATCCCGAGCGCCTCCACGGCCCGCCGCGTCCGCCGGGACATCGCGCCCACCTTGAGGTACTTGCGGAAGCCGCACCGGATCGCCCGTACCGCGATCCACACCCCCGCCACGGCCACCGCGGTCCCGGCGGCGGCGACCAGCCACCGGCCGTACGGCAGGTCGAGCGCGCGTGCCGTCACGTCCTTCGACCGCCGGTCGCTGGAGCCGCTGCCCTGCTCGCCGGTGGCGAAGCAGAGCACCGAGTACGCGACGATGCCGTAGAAGACCGCGCGGGCCGCCCCCGCCAGCCGCTTCCGCGCCGCGCCCCCGTCCGGCCCCGCGGCCCCGAAGGCCGCCTCGGACAGCCGCCACAGCGCCATGCAGACCAGCCCGATGCCGACCGCCCAGACCAGCGCCGCGCCGAACGGCTGTTTGGCGAGGGCCTGGAGCGCCCCGCCCCGGTCGGCCTGTTCGCCATGGTCGCCCGAGGCGATGCGCAGCGCCAGGACGCCGATGAGCAGATAGAGCACGCCCCGGGTGGCCAGCCCCCAGCGGGCCGCCGCCTCGATGGCCCGGGTGCCCGCCTCGCGCGGGGTGCGTGTGCGCGTCGCCGAACCCAATCCGCGTGCGAACGACCATGCGTTCACCGTTTCCTCCCCAGTTGTCGCTCATCGTTTGCCCTGGACGTACATGCGGAAACGGGACTTTCTCTTGTTGGTTGAAGCGATCCGCCCTACTCTGCCGCCACCGAATCTGACGAACCGTCAGATCGAAGCGAACGGACAGGACCGCCACGAGGAGACCGGGGAGAGATGGCGAGATGACCGGCGAGACGAACGGCACCACCGAGCTGCCCATGGTCATCAGCGTCGATGACCATGTGATCGAGCCCGCGCACCTCTTCGAGACCTGGCTCCCGGCCAAGTACCGGGACCGCGGCCCCAAGCCCCTTACGGCCGGGATCGGCGAACTGGCCTACATCGGCGGCAAGTACAAGTTCACCACCGACCCGGACGGCCAGCTCACCGACTGGTGGAGTTACGAGGGCGACCTCTTCCCCTACAAGCGGATCATCGCCGCCGTCGGCTTCTCGCGCGACGAGATGACCCTCGACGGCATCACCCGCGAGCAGATGCGCCGCGGCTGCTGGGACCCCAAGGACCGGCTCGCCGACATGGACCTCAACCATGTCGAGGCGTCACTGTGCTTCCCGACCTTCCCCCGCTTCTGCGGCCAGACCTTCGCCGAGGCGAAGGACAAGGAGGTCGGGCTGGCGTGCGTCCGCGCGTACAACGACTGGATGGTCGAGGAGTGGTGCGGCGACAGCGGCGGCCGCCTCATCCCGCTCTGCCTGATCCCCCTGTGGGACGTCGACCTCGCCGTGCGGGAGATCCGCCGCAACGCGGCCCGCGGCGTCCGCGCGGTGACCTTCAGCGAGATCCCCACCTACCTCGGGCTCCCCAGCATCCACAGCGGCTACTGGGACCCGTTCTTCGCCGAGTGCGAGGCCACGGGGACGGTCGTGTGCATGCACATCGGCTCCTCCTCCCAGATGCCCGCCGCCTCCCCCGACGCCCCGCCGGCCGTCCAGGCCGCGCTGAGCTTCAACAACGCCATGGCGTCGATGATGGACTTCCTCTTCAGCGGCGTCCTGGTCTCCTTCCCGCGCCTGAAGCTGGCCTACGCCGAGGGCCAGATGGGCTGGATCCCCTACGCCCTGGAGCGCGCCGACGACGTCTGGGAGGAGCACCGCGCCTGGGGCGGCGTCCGCGACCTCATCCCCGAGCCGCCGTCCACGTACTACTACCGGCAGATCTTCTGCTGCTTCTTCCGCGACAAGCACGGGGTCGCCTCGCTGGACACGGTCGGTGTGGACAACGCCACCTTCGAGACCGACTACCCCCACGTCGACTCCACGTGGCCGCACACCCGCCGCATCGCCGCCGAGCATGTCGCCGGGCTCCCCCCCGAGGTCACGTACAAGATCCTCCGCGGCAACGCGATCCGCATGCTGGAGCTGGACCTCGACGGGGCGCGGTAGGCGGGGCGGGCGGCCAGGCGGCGATCGGCCCGGCGGTTACTCCATGCGTGGCTGGTCCGAGGCGCAGTAACGGCACTTGCGCGCCGCCTCGGGGATGTCGTCGGCGAGGCATTCCGGGCAGGTCTTAACGGGGCCCGGCTCGCCGAAGACCTCGGCGCCCCGGCGGGCCTGGGTGTACTTGTACGGCATGACGATCAGGAAGTAGATGACGGCCATGAAGATGGTGAAGTAGATCAGGGCGCCGATGAACGACCCGATGTTGATGTAGGTCGCGTTGTTCCCCTCCTGGCCGAGCTGCCAGCCGAGCCCGACCGCCTTGCCGCCCTGGAGCCGGGCGATGATCGGGTTGATCACGGAGTCGGTGAACGTCTTGATCAGCGTCGAGAACGCCAGCGCTGTGACCAGGCCGATGGCGACAACAATGACATCACCGCGCATGAGGAAGTTCTTGAAGCCCCTGAGCACGATCCGCCCTCTCTGTCCCGATACGGGGGAATCACCACCCTAGGAGCGGCCGCACGGCGCCCAGGGCGCGCCACGACGACGGCCGCCCGTACGGCGGCAGGGGACGACTTAATCCACGCCATGAGATAAGTTGTCCGCGAGGCTTGACGCCCGGCGGCGCGCCTCGGATCATCACAGTCACCGAGCACCGTGAACACACCGGTGCCTCGCTGCTCAGCCGCACAGCTGCTCAGCCGCTCCGCTGCTCCGCTGTTCAGCCGCTCCGCTGCTCCGCCGCTCAGCCGCACCGCTGCTCCGCCGCTCCGTTGCCGTGAACACACCGGTGACCGGAGTTCCCCCCATTCCTTCCCTCCGGCCGTGACCACACCGGCCCGAGCCTGCCCACACAGGAAAGGCACCGGTTCCATGAGATCCCTCAGATCCGTGAGTTCCCCCCGCACGACGCGCACCGCCCTGGTGAGCGCCTTGGCCGCGGTCGCCGTGGCCGTCGGCCCATGGCTGACCTCCCCGGCCGACGCCACGACCGCCGGTACCGGCTCGGCCAAGGCCGGCGAGACCGTCAACGTCTATCTGACCACCACCTCCGGCTCCGACGGCCGCACCGTCGTGAAGGGCCTGGAGCAGCAGGCGCCCACCCGGTTCGGCTCGGGCGGGGGTGGCAGTGTCACCGTCGACGAATCCAGGACGTACCAGGAGTTCTCGGGCGCCGGGGCGTCGTTCACGGACACCGCCGCATGGCTGTTCAACAGCAGCGGCGCGCTGAGCCAGAGCACCCGCGACGAGGTGATGCGCAAGCTCTTCTCGCCCACGGACGGCATCGGGGTGAGCTTCCTGCGCAATCCGCTCGGCGGCTCCGACCTGGCCCGCTACGGCTACACCTTCGACGATGTGCCGGCCGGGCAGACCGACCCCGGCCTCACCAGCTTCTCCATCAACCACGACCTGGCCGACGTCCTGCCGCTGACCAAGCAGGCCAAGCAGCTCAACCCGGCGCTGAAGGTCATGGCCTCGCCATGGACCGCCCCGGCCTGGATGAAGGACAACGACCAGCTCAACCAGGGCTGGCTGGAGGCGCAGTACTACGGCACGTACGCGAACTACTTCGTGAAGTACATCCAGGAGTACCAGAGCCGGGGTGTGCCGATCGACTACGTGACCGTGCAGAACGAGCCCACCTGCTGCCCCGGCTACCCGTCGATGCAGTGGAACGGCTCCGGGCTCAACTACTTCACCAAGAGTGAGCTGCTGCCCAAGCTGGCGAACGCGGGCCTGAAGACCAAGGTGCTCGCCCTCGACTGGAACTGGGACCAGTGGGCGGGCTTCGGCGCACCCGTCGTGGACGACGCCGCCATCCGCAACCACCCGAACTTCGGCGGCATCGCCTGGCACGGCTACGGCGGCAACGTCGGCCAGCAGACGACCGTCCACAACCAGTACCCGAACGTGGACGCCTTCGACACCGAGCACTCCGGCGGCACCTGGATCGCCAATCAGCAGCAGGAGGACATGCACAACCTGATCGACTACACCCGCAACTGGGGCAAGAGCTGGATCAAGTGGAGCCTCGCCGTCGACCAGAACAAGGGCCCGCACAACGGCGGCTGCGACACCTGCACCGGCCTGGTCACCGTGCACAACGGCGACGGCCAGAGCGGCCGGGTCGACTACACCGTCGAGTACTACACGATGGGCCACCTCACGAAGTTCGTGAAGCCCGGAGCCCGCCGCATCGACTCCAGCGCCAGCTCCACGGTGCCGAACGTGGCCTGGAAGAACCCGGACGGCTCCAAGGCGCTGATCGCCTACAACGACACCGGCAGCCAGCAGACCCTGAAGGTCAACTGGGGCAGCCAGTCCTTCAGCTATCAGCTCCCCGCCCGGGCCTCCGCCACCTTCACCTGGACCGGCACCCAGTCCTAGGCCCGGCGCGAGGCCGCGTCCCCGCTCCACCCTGACACAGCAAACGGCCCCTGGCTGCGTTTCCGCAGTTCAGGGGCCGTTTTCCACTGTGGCGGCGCCAGGATTCGAACCTGGGTAGGCTAAGCCGACGGATTTACAGACCGCGCGGCCGTACTGCTGTGACCAGGCAGAACGGCCCAACTGGGCCGCTCTGCCCCACACCTGTCCCATGGTCCGCCGGGCGGCACGGATTACATCGGCGCCTTCCCGACCGCCAGCAGGTGGGAGCTGGCGGCCAGAAGCTCGGGGTAGGGCTCGGCCATCCGCGCGGCTGTCAGTGCGGAGGCGAACAGGTCCTCCGTAGGCCCTTCCCCGGGCTGCTGCTCCACTGCCTTGAGCAACGACCAGGCGGGGCCCTCGATCCCGAACACCTCGACGTCGGTCAGCCCCGCCGCACGAAGTTCGTCGACGAGTTCTTCGGCACGGTGGAAGTAGGCCAGGGTGAAGCCTTTGCCGTCGTGCACGGCGGTGCTGAGGATCTTGGAGATGGCCGCCTGTAGCCGGTCGGTGTGCAGGTGGGCATAGCTGACGTGCTCGAACAGGGAGGCGTACCGGTTGATGCCCGCTGCGGCGACCAGCCCCCCGGGCTTCACCACGCGCCGAGCCTCCGAGAGGGCCCGGCGCCGGTCTTCCGGATCGGGCAGATGGTAGAGCGGGCCGAGTAGCTGCACCACGTCATAGCTCGCGTCTGCCGCATCCAGCGCCCGCGCGTCGCCCTGCGATGCGGGGCAGATTGCCGCCGCCTGCTCGACATGCCGGGCCACGGGGTCGATCAGCTCAACCTTGTAGCCGTCTTCGGCAAGCCACCGTGCGTGCACTCCCGTCCCTCCCCCCACGTCGAGAACGCGCGCCGGGGTCGGCGGGAGGAAACGGCGCAGGATCTCCTGCGTGCGGATGAGTTCGAGTCGCCCGTCTGCCGACATGCTCAGCCGGGTGTTCTCGTCAATGACCTGTGAGTAGAAGTGTTCGATCTCCGGTGCTAGGACCACCTCTGGTTTCGTCATGGAGGCAGTATCCTGTGTACCGGTGGACCAGTCCAGTACGGACCTGACAAGGGGAGCCATGGCGCTGCTGAAGTACGAGGAAATCGCGGAATCACTGCGGTCCCGGATCGCAGCGGGTGAGTTCGGGCCGGGCGAGATCGTCCCATCGGGGCGGGATCTGGCCGAGCAGTGGTCCGTGTCACGGGCTACTGCCATCAAGGCCATGGACGTGCTGCGAAACGACGGCGTGGTCGAGGCCAAGCAGGGCACGGGGTTCATCGTCACCGAGACCCCCAAGGCGCGGCCGGCGGGCGGGCGCCGGGCCGGTTCGGCACGCGTGACCGGCGGCATGCCGTTCCTGCGGGTGGGCGCCCCCGACTGGGCGGCACCTCCGGCACATGTGGCCGAGGCACTGCGCATGGATGGCGAAGTGGAGGCACTTCGCCGGGTGCGCGTGATGCAGCTTCCCGACGGGAGCCCTCACAGCTATGCGGTGGCGTGGTTCCCGCCCGAGGTGGCGGAGGCGGCGCCCCGCCTGACCCAGACCGCCCCCATCGCGGAGGGGACGACGCGGTACGTCCGCCGACAGACCGGCCGGTTCCCTGTGGAGGGGGCGGACGTCACCACGGTGCGCCTGGCGACGGAGATCGAAGCAGAGCACCTGGGCCTGCCGGAGCCGACCCCCGTGGCCGTCGTGCTGCACACCGCCTACGACCAGGAGGGGCGCCCGCTGGTCTGCGAGGAAGGGGTCACGCCGGGCCCCCTCTATGAGCGGGAGGAGACCTACGAGATGTAACCATCACACACGACAGAAGAAGCTGGACCGGTCCGCCGGTCCAGCTTTTTTCGTGCCCAAAAAGCGACTCTCACCAGCGGATACGCGCCGACCCTCAACCGACTTCCACTCGAAGAGTTGACTGGACCGGTCCACCGGTCCAGTCTATGGATGTGGCCGCAAGCCAGCCCGAACCCCCTCGGGGGCGGGGCTACTTGGCCATGCGTGCGCCCGGAGGGCCCCGTGAGACGGGCCCAAAGGATGCGACTGGATCTTGAGAACTCAACAGAGGACGCACCGCAGCCTGCACACGGGAAGAGCGGCCGTCAGAAGCATCAGGCAACAGCGACAAGCCGTAGGCCCTGCCGCACGAGCAGCAAGCACCTTCTCCCAAGCCGTCCCTACAGGGCGGACAAGTGACCCTCACGTGCGGTGAGACAAGGGCAAAGATCGCGGGGCCCCGAAAGGCAGCCTGACCGGTTCGAGTCCGGTCCGGGGCACTCCGGCCACCGTTTGCGGCCGTGCCGCGCGAGGTTCGCGCGGCTTTCCACCACAACGGCGCGCACCCCCGAAGCGGCAACTCCGGGGGTGCTGTTCGGGCCGTTCCCTTGTGAGAGGAACCACGACCCATGAAGCACATCGGTGCACTTCAGGCGGTTGTTACCGCCGACCTGTCCGACCACGAGCCGACCGCCGCGGAGCTGGACGCCATCGCGGATGAGATGCCGCTCATCGCGGCGGAAGTCGAGTTGCTGGACGTGCAGATCAGCCTGCTCGACCGGCCCGCGTCCGAGCTGGACACGCGCCGTCTGCGCCGGGCCCGTCGCCGGGTGCTGGCCGCGCGGCGGGTGCTGGCGAACCGGGGCGGGGCGATCTCGCCGGAGGTGGCCTGATGGCGCAGGAGTTCACGGCGCAGATGTCCACCGGCGCTCGTGGGTGGCGCCTGTACGTGGTGCTGCTGAACACCTTCGAGATCTGGCCTGAGCACGACTTCGGCCGTGCCGCTCCGGTGCCGACGTTCACCGAACGCGCGGCGGCGCTCACCGCGCTGGGCTATGAGCTGGTGCCGGGCGCTGAGTGGGAGTGGTGTGAGACCCCCGACATCCCCGAAGACCTCTCCTCTCCGGTGTGCCTGATCGCAGCGGTCCGGGTGCGTTCACGGGCGGGGGTGGACTGGTGAACGCGGTTCAGATCCGTTCAGCCGAGCGCGCTCTGTCGGTCGGCACATGGCTGATCGTCGCGGGCGCCATGCTCTACTCGGTCCTCACCGTCACCCCGCTGGCAGCCGAGCACACCCCGGACAAGTGGGACTGGACCGCGCCGATTCTGCCGCTGGTGGTGGACGCCGCGGTGGTGATCGTGGTCCGCCTGGATGCGGTGCTGGCCCGGCTGGGCGGGCATGGCGGCCGGTGGCCGGTCGTGCTGCGGTGGATGACCGGCTGCATGACCCTGGCGCTGAACGTCGCCGATTCCGCGCTGAAGAAGGACCTGGTGGGCGTGGCCGTGCATGCGGTTGCACCGTTGCTGCTGATCGTCACCGCGGAAACCGGGCTGGCCTACCGGCGCGCCATCGCCGCGGCTGTGACCGCGCTGGAAGCGGAGCAGCGCGCCGAGCGGGAAGCCCGCGAGAAGGCAGCGGCCGAACGCCGCGAGGCGGCCGAGCGGCGGGCCCGTGAAGAGCGCGAGCACGCCGCGATGCTGGCGCGTGAACAGCGTGAACACGAGGCCGGTCTCGCCCGTGAGCAAGCCGAGCGGGAGGAGCGGGCCCGCCGTGAGGAACGGGAGCGGGCCGAAGCCTGCGAACGCGCCGAGCGGGAAGAGCGTGAGCGCCGTGATCGCGAGCGTGAACAGCGTGAGCGAGAGCTTGAACGCCGTGAACGCGAGGCCGCCCAACGCCGTGAGGATGAGCGCCGCGAGCGCGAAGAGCGTGAGCGCCGTGAACAGCGGGAGCGCGAGGAGCGGGCCGAGCGTGAACGCGCCGCGCTGCTGGCCGCCGGGCCCGCGGTGGAGAAGTTCCCCGAGGACCGGGCCCGCGCGACCGTTCAGGCCGCGTTCGAGGCAGGGCTGCCGGTGCGTGCCGCTGCTGAGCTGTGCGGCTGGTCGGTCGGCTGGGTCTCCACCCGCTACCAGGAACTGCGCGACCACGGCGCGACCACCACCCCCATCCTCGAAGGAGCCGTCACGTGATCGCCGTTTGCCATACCCGGACCCTGCGTACCCTGCGCGCTGACCTGATGACGGCCGAGGCCGAGGCCGAGGAGCGTCGGCACGAAGCCGAGATCGTCACCGATTCCGCGATCCGCGCGGAGGCCGCCCTTGAGGAGCTGCGCGCCCAACTGGCCCGCGCTACGGCCGATGCCGCCCGGCTCGAGGGAGAGCTGGAGACCCTGCGGGCGCAGTCCCTCCTTGACACCGAGGACCGGCAGGCGCTGCGGATGCTGCTCCGCACGGTCCGCAAGCAGAGCGCCCTGACTGACCGCGTCTACGTCCTCTTCCACCGCGGGTCCCTGCACAGTGTTCACGCCACTCTCGACGCAGCGGAGGCCGCGGCCGAAGCCGAGGGCGCGCCCCGCGATGGGTGGACCGCGCACACGCCGGGCGCCGCTCTGCCCCCGGCCGCCGAGGTCCTGTGGCGGGTGCAGCCGCTCCCCCTCGGTGGTGCCCGGTGAGCCCGGCGTTCGGCAAGTGTTACGACCCTTCCGGCGCCCGCTACGGCATCCCCACTTTCCCGTGGCGCCTGGCGCCGGACGGCATGGCCACCAGGCGCCAGTTACGGGCCCGCGGGCTGCGTCCCGGTGGGCAGCCGATCGCAGCGCAGGTCATGCGGGCCAATCGCCGTGCCGGTGGGGTGCAGGTCGCATTCCTGTACCGGCTGGAACGGGCGAAGCGGGTGCGGCCGATGACGGCCGCGAAGTCCGCGGCGCTCGCCGCGGCGATGCTCGCCCGCCGTACCTGCCCCGCCTGCCGCACCGATGCCGGGTACTGCATCCCGACCTCCCTCGGTCTGTGCGTGACCTGCGCCTACCCCGACGAAGAGTGCGCCGCCTAACCCACTCCACTCCGTCCCGTTCAAGGGAGATTCGCTGTGTCCAGCCGTACCCGTGCCCGCACCGTGAAGACGGCGGCGGGTGTCACCACCGTTCGTATCCCGCGCCAGCGCGGGCGCCGCTCCGCTGACCCGTTGGTGGTCGTGGTGCCCGAGCGCCCGACCCTGACCCGCCTGGCCCTGGCCGCCGCGGCACGGTGGCTGTGGCGCCACCGCCGCGCGCTCGCCCCGCTGGCTCTCGGGGTGCTGGCTCTACCCATCACCGCGCTGCTGCACGTGATGGCCTGGTGGTCCGCCCTGGTGCTCGCCCCCGCCGCCGCGGGCCCGCTGCTGTGGCTGGGCATCGCGCAGCGCCGCCGCCCGGCCGCCAACGGGTCGGTGTGGGGCTGGCGCATAGCCGCGGCCCTGCTCGGCACCTCCGGTCTCGCCTGGGCCGCGTCGGCGGCGGGGTTCGGTCCGCTGGCCGGTCCGCTGGAGCTGTGGTGGCTGCTGAACCTGATCGCCGCACAGACCACCTGGCTCATCGTCCGCCGCACCGCCAACTGACCTAAGGGGACCGTCTGATGGCTCAGCACACCAACGGCCAGCGCCCGCACCGGCCCACCAATGGCCGCGCGGACAACGGCAAAGGGAACAAGTTCGCCAACGCGGGCGCCGCGGCGGGCGGGTTCGTCGGCGCGATGGGCGGCTCGTTCGTCCCGCCAATCAACGTCACGGTCAACAACAACCGCAGCAAGAACCACGCTGGCGGCGCCCGTCCGCACTCCGAAGCCCTGCTGCCTTCCCCGGAGTTCGGCTCCCCGGCGCAGGTGCGGTTCTACTGCAACAGCATCCGCGCGGCGGCCGTCACGCTCTCCATCGAGGTGGCCATGGGTGCCGAAATCCTCAAGGGCGTGCTGGCCGCGGTGCCGGACCCGGAGGGCAAGACGTTCGGGTCCCGTATCCGGGCGCAGAAGGTGGCCCGGAAGCTCCAGAAGTCTGCTGACGATCTGCGGGATGCGGCGAAGAACGCCGCGGCTGCCTACGCCACGTTCCAGCAGCAGTACGAGGAAGAGATCAACCGCGTCCGTCACCGTGCCCGGCGCCCCCAGCAGCCGCGCATGGACTTCACCCAGCAGTAAGAAGGAGGTGCGGCCATGACCCGCAACAACAGGGTGACCACCTACCACCACGACGGTATGAGTAGCTACACCATGGACCCGCGCGGCGGGTCGGGCGGGGGCAGCATCAGCGGATACCTGCTGCACCGCGTCAAGCCCCACCTCCCCCCGTGGCTCGGTGTCGCGGGCGTGGGCCTGGCCGGTGTCCTCGGACACGAGCGGTGGGCGAACAGCGCGGGGGCCGGGGTCGGCCTGACCCTGGCGTCCGTGGCCCTGACCGGCACCACGTGGTGGGTCGGCCGCACCACCGGCAAACAGCGACGTCTCCACTCAGCCATCACCGTCGCGGCGGGGTCGGCATGGCTCACCGCCGCCTGCCTGGCCGGACCGACCACCGGCCCGATCGATGACGTCTACCTCATGGGCGGCCCGGGTGTGGCGCTGTCGTGGAACGTGCGCATGGCCATGCGCCGCAACGACACCGACGCGGAAGGCTCCGGCTCGGACAAGGGCCTGCTGGAGAAGGTCGGCTTGGCGCGAGCGCAGATCGGCGCCGCGAAGGTGGAGCCGAACCGCGTCACCGCCCCGATCGCTGGGGCGGCCGGGGAGCACACCCACGACGACGTGACGAAGGCTCTGGCCCACATCGCCTCCGCGCTCGACCTGCCGACTTCGGCCGTGCGCTACACGCCCGACGCCGACTCGGCACGGCGCGGCGAGCTGGTGATCGTGCCGGAGGACATGCTGGCTGAGACGGTCGAGTGGGAAGGCCCGTCCAGCCTGGGCGGTTCGATCGCCGATCCGCTGGTCATCGGCCGCTACGACGACGGCGCCCCGCTGATGCTGTGGCTGCCCGGTGACCCGAGCCCCAAGGTCAAGCGGAACTCCACGCACCTGCTGATCGCGGGCGGTACCGGTTCCGGCAAGGGCGACGCGGCGCTGAACCTGCTGACGGAGATCCTCTCCCGCCGCGATGTGCTGGTGTGGCTGTCGGACCCGAAGGCGTTCCAGGACTTCGGCCCGCTGCGTCCCGGTCTGGACTGGGGCGTGGAGGGCGGCCCCGACACCGAGGTCATGGTGGAGGGCGTCAAGGCAGCCATCCCGGCCCGGACGCGCTGGCTCGGTGCCCACAGCTACCGCCAGTGGGTTCCGGAGTGTGCGCAGGTGCAGGACAGCTCCGAGCACACCTGCCGCCCGGACGGCCGCCCGTGCGGCTGCCCCGGGATGCCGTTCCTGGTGGCCTGGATGGAGGAGGCCGCGAACACCCTGCGCGCGCTGGGAGACGACGCGTTCACCGGCATCGCGCAGGAGGCCCGCTCTGCCGGCATCTCTTTGGTGGTCTCGCTCCAGCGGCCGAGCTATGACCAGATGAGCACCAGCACCCGCGCCTCCCTCCCGTCCGTGCTCGCTCTCGGGTGCGACCCGCGCGACGAGGGATTCTCCCTGCCGGATTCGGTGCTCGACGCAGGGGCCCACCCCGGCGCGTGGGGCAACCGGCGCCCCGGGTACTGCTACCTGGTCACCCCCGGCGTCCCCGAGGACCGGTACCCCTCCCCGGGCCGTACGCGGGCGTTCAGCCACCGCGCGGTCTCGCTCATGGAGGTGCTGGCCTCCTGGGCCCAGCGCAACGGCGCCACCGCCGACCCCATCACCGCAGGCGCAGCCTCCGGGGTCGCCGGGCGCCTCTACACCGGCCGCACCGCTGCCGGGGACAACCAGGCAGCAGCGCGGGACGCCGTGGAGGAGGACGAGGACGGCATGGACTACGGGCTGCTGGTGGACCCCGAGGACGGCGACATCGACCCCGAGGCTGAGCTGCCCGAGCCGGAGCAGGGCGATGACGCCCCGATCTTCGGCCAGGACACCGGTCGCAAGCCTTCCCCGGCTGAGGCGCGGGAGCTCTTCGCTCAGGCGCTGGAGGAGTTCGAGGAGGAGGGTCGGATGGTCGTTGGTCCGAAGGACTTCACGGACTGGTGCGACCGGAACAACCTCTCCCGCCCCTGGGTGTCCGCGCGCCTGAAGGAGGCCGCGATGGAGGGCCGTCTGGAGCCGACCAACACCACCGGTCGGTGGCGCATCGTCCCTGTCCTGACGGCCGCCTGACGCCTGACACCGTCACGGCCCCCTGACACCCAAACCCCTAGGCAAACCCGCTGTCAGAAACGCGTGACGCCCCGGCGTGACACCCCTGACACCCGAACCCCGCGGGCCCGTACCGTCTCCCGGCGCGGGCCCGCGGGCATCCCGGAGGGACTCGCGATGACCCACCTCGACCGGCCCCCGGCCGTCGAAGTCCACCACCCCCAACCCATCACCCCACACCCGACCGCCGCGCCCCTGGTGCCGGTGCAGCCGGGCACGGCGGCCCAGGTGCAAAGCGTCGTGCTGCCGGACGGGCGGGTCATCACCGGCTACGCCATCGAGCCGGTCAAGCCTGAGCCCGTCACGGCCAAGCCCGTCATCTCCCGCACAGCGGCGAACATCGCCCTCGGAGGGATCGGGTTCGCCGCGGTCTGCGGTGGGCTGGTCATGCTCACCGCGTTCATCGCCGCGCTCGCCGCGTTCATCCACCAGCTCATCATCTTGGCCGCGGTCATCTTCGGCGGCTGGATCACCGTCCAGATCCTCGGCACCAGCCGCGGCCGAAGCGCCGGAACGACGGTCAACATCCGCAAGGCCGTCATCAAGCGCAACCACTTCCACAGCTAGGAGAGGCCATGGCCCGGCTCGACCCCACCAACTACGACGACTACGCAGAGGCCGGTGAAGAGGGCGGATACGCCGAGTTCGACTGCGATCTGTGCTTCCCGCTGGACGGCTCCGAGCCCTACGACGCGCCGCACTGCTGCGGATGCGGCGCCAACGGCAGCAGTGAAGCCCCCGACTGCACCTGTCCCTAGCCACGGCTGGGGCGGCCGTCTCTCGCCAAAGTCACGGCCGCCCCGGTCTCCCGCTCATTCCACAGAACTGGAGGCATCCAGCATGACCCAACCCGCCGTCATCCGGCGAGACCCTCCCGCCCTGTCACTCCTGCGGACCGCGCTGGAGCTGGCCGCGACCGGTCTGCCGGTGCTGCCCCTCCGCAAGGGCAAGGTCCCGTTCGGGAACTGCCGCACCTGCGCGGCCGTCGCCTGTGGCGGGCGGCCGAACATGAAAGACGGGGGCCCCTGCCATTGCCCCGGTCCCTGCCACGCCTGGGCCGCCGCCACCACCGACCCGTCCGTCATCGCCTCACCCGCATGGGCGTCAGCGTGGCGGGAGGCCGTGACGGTCGCCTACCACCCCGGCGGCGCCGGGCTGACCGTGGTGGACCTCGACGACACCGCAGCCGTCGCATGGGCCAGGGAGACCCTGCCCGCCACCCGGATCGTACCGACGGCCCGCGGTGAACACTGGATCTACCGAGACGCCATGAGGTCCGTGAACGCCGTCCGTGACGGTGTCGACATCAAGTCCACGATGGCCTACGCCCGGTGGCTCGGTCCCGGCGCCGGCACCATGACCGACCTGCCGGATGCCGTGCGCGCGCTGGCCGTGAAGGAGCCCCCCACGGTCCGGCAGGCACCGCACGCCATCACCGTGCCCGCACGGGCCGGGGAAGGCGCTTGCCGCCACCGCACGCCCGCCTACCTGGAGCGCGGCATCTCCATGGCCGAGCAGCGCATCACCGAGGCCCGCAGCGCGGTCCACGCCACCGTCTACCGGACCTTCCTCGCCGTGCTGTCCACCCACGGCCGGTGCGGCTGCCTCACCGAGGCCCACATCGCGCGACTGTTCACCGCCGCGCAGGCCAAGGGCGAATCGCCCCGGCACTGCACCGACGCGTGGACCAACGCCCGCACCACGTTGGGGCTGTAGCCATGGCTGAGGACGAGAAGAGCCCCGCCCGCGAGGTCATCACCGACTACGCGCAGGCGCACTTCCGGTACTTCCGCACCGTCGACGGGACCGTGTACGCGCAGAGGAACGGCCACCCCGTTGCCCGTCCGATCCGCTCTCAGGGCACCACGGGAAGCCACCGCCAGGAACTCATGGTCGGCCTGTTCAGGGACGGGCGCGGCGTGTTCAACGGGACCGCACTCAAGGAGGCGTTGGATTTGATCGAAGCACTCGCGCTGACCGAGGACGTACAGCCCACCCACATCCGCGTAGCGCCCGGGTTCGACGGAGCGACCTGGCTCGACCTGGGCCGCAACGACGGCAAGTCCGTCCGCATCCACCCCACCGGCTGGGACATCCTCACCCCCGACCCGCAGGAAGTCTGCTGGCGGCGCACCCAGCTCACCGGCGAACTCCCCCTGCCCGCCAAGGACACCAACGGCAAGGGCATCGACCTCCTGCTCAGGCTGTGCAACTTCGCCAACGCAGAGACCGAATGCCTGGCCATCGCCTGGCTCATCGGCTGCCTGGAGCCGTCCGTGCCCGTGCCCGCCCCGTTCCTCACCGGCCCCCAAGGGGCAGGCAAGTCCACCGGCGGCCGGATGCTCGTGCGGATCATCGAGGGCATGAGCGGCGACCTACGCCGGGCGCCGAAGGACGAGGAGAACATGATCACGGCCGTTGCCGCCGGATGGGTCACCGCCCTGGACAACCTCTCCCACCTGCCCCCGGACCTGTCCGACCTCATGTGCTGCATCGTGACCGGCGCCGAGAGCATCAAGCGCGCGCTCTTCACCGACGGGGACGTCGTCCGCTCCCGCTACCGGCGCCCCATGCTCCTGACCGGCATCGACGTCGGCGTCATCAGGCCCGACCTCGCCGAACGCCTCCTCCCGCTCCGTCTCGTGCGGCCCCGGGTGCGGCGAACCGAAGCAGAGCTGTGGACCGAGTACGCGGAGATCCTGCCAGTAGTTCTCGGCTCCCTGCTGGACCTGACCGTCAAGGTGCGGGCCGCCCAGGCGGACACCCCCACCGACCTGCGGATGGCCGACTTCGCCCACCTGTGCGCGCAGCTCGATGCGGCTACCGGCTTCGGCTCACTGGCCGCGTACCGGGCCAGCCTCGATGACCTCAACGACGACGTCATCGAAGGAGACCTCCTCGCGCAGACGGTTCTGAAGCACGCCGCCGGGCTCGAGACGGGCGAGGAAGTCCGTATGCCGTCCTCGGAGTGGCTGCACTGCCTCACCGAGCTCTACAGCGGCGAGGAGTGCCGTCCCCTGCCCAAGGGCTGGCCCACCACCGGCAAGGTCCTCTCCGACCGGCTCAAGCGGCTACAGCCGACCCTCGCCGCACGCGGCGTCCTCATCGACTGGGGCCGCACCAGCTCCGCCCGCTACATCGAGATGACCCGCCCCACGACACCGCCCCCGCACCAGCAGGAAGCGGCGTTCTGACCCGCACCACCACGGCCACCCCCCGAACAGCAAGAGGAGCACCCGCCGCCCGTGCGGTGCTCTTTTTGCTGTTCCGGCGGCTTGCCGCCGCTGCACAAGGCGCGCCGCGAAGCGGCTCCTTCTTCACGTCCTGAGCCGCACCGCACCACCACAGACACCACCCCTTCTCTTTTTCCTAAGAGAAGAGACCCTGCGTCACCCATGTCACCAGCCACCGGAACCCGGTTCCTGACCAGCGATGACAGCGGTGACGCAGACGGCCAAACCTGCGTCATCCCGCGTCACCAGCGTCACAGGTGACAGAACCCCGCCCCACCCTGTGACACGCCCCGAGCTGCCCGCGTCACCGGATAACCGCAGGTCAGAGCCACAAATGACGTGCGTGACGCGATGACGCAGAAATCCGCGCTTCGGACAGGCGCAACCCCTCGAAAGCCCAAAGACCCCGCCATCAGAGCGAAGGAGTCGAACGCGTGGCACGCGACGAAAAGCTCAAGCTCACTGACGTCCTCACAGAGATCAAGATGAGCCGCGCCGCCTTCTACCGGATGCGCGCTCGGGGCAAGGCCCCGAAGCTCACCAAGCTCCCCAACGGTCACCTTCGCGTCCTGCGTAGCGACCTGGACGCCTGGTGGCGAGACCTCGATTCCCCTGCCTACTGACCTCGACTCGAAGGGGTCCGGCCGCGCTCCGCGACCGGACCCCTTTCTCATGGAAGGACCCCCGTGGGACACACGTTCAACGTCCGCATCTGGGCCGTACGACAGCGGAAGGATCTGCGCCGGACCACAGCGGAACTCCGCTGGAAGGTCGGCAGCACGCCCCACTCCGAGAGCTTCGCCACCAAGACTCAGGCCGACGGCCGCCGCGCCGAACTGCTCATGGCCGTCAACAAGGGCGAAGCGTTCGATGAAGCCACCGGCCTGCCACTGTCCGAGCTTCGGAAGCTCAACGATGTGAGCTGGTACCAGCACGCTCGCGACTACATCGAGATGAAATGGCCGGCCGCCCCCGCCAAGACGCGCACCACCTTGGCCGAAGCCATGGCGAGCGCCACCCCGGCCCTGGTCACCACCCGTCGGGGCATGCCCGGCGCGCGGGAACTCCGCCGGGCCCTCTACAGCTGGGCATTCAACATGAACCGCTGGAAGGAGGACCCGCCCACGGACGTGGAACGCATCCTCGCGTGGGTGGAACGGAACACGGTGCCCGTGAGCGCGCTGGATGACCCCCTGCTCCTACGGAAGGTGCTCACCGCGTTCACGCTGCGCCTCGACGGCGAGCACGCCGCAGCGTCCGTGATCCGCCGCAAGCGCGCGATCTTCCATAACGCCCTGGGCTTCGCTGTGGAGGCACGGCGGCTGACCACGAACCCGCTCCCCCAGGTGCAGTGGACCATCCCGGATTCGGTGGAGCAGGTGGACCCCGGGGCCGTGGTGAACCCCCGGCAGGCGCGCCGCCTGCTTGACGCCGTCGCCGAGCAGGGCGACCGGGGTAAGCACCTCCGGGCGTTCTTCGGCTGTCTCTACCACGCGGGCATGCGCCCCGGGGAGGCCGTGTGGCTACGGCGCGCGAACTGCGACCTTCCCGCCACGGGCTGGGGGACGCTGCGCCTCGACGGCTCCCGGCCGCGTGTCGGGAGTTCCTGGACGGACTCCGGGACCGCACACGACGAGCGCGGGCTGAAGCGGCGCCCGAGGAAGGAGGTGCGATCGGTTCCGATCCCGCCGGACCTGGTGACGATGCTGCGGGATCACCTGATGATGTATGGCACGGCCCCCGACGGTCGGCTGTTCCAGACCGCCCGGGGTGGTCTTGTGCAGGAGAGCGGCTATGGGGAGGTCTGGGCGCGGGCCCGCAAGCAGGTGCTCACGGCGGAGCAGCAGGCTTCGGCACTGGCCGCCCGCCCCTACGACCTGCGTCACGCGTGCGTGTCCCTGTGGCTGAACTCCGGGGTGGACCCCATGGAGGTCGCGCGCCGCGCCGGCCACACCGTGGCCGTCCTGCTGAAGGTCTACGCGAAGTGCCTCGACGGAGCGACCACCATGGCGAACGCTCGCATCGACAAGGCACTGAAGACCTGGAAGTGATCGGAATCTCCGTCCCACAGATGTCCCACACGCGCTGGTCAACACGCGAAATCGAGTGAGACAGTCTGGGACATTCCCCACCATTTCGGGCCTGAGCCCCGTCCGTCAACGAGAACGGCCCCCAGCTGCGTTTTCGCAGCTCGGGGGCCGTTTCCCTCGTGTGGCGGCGCCAGGATTCGAACCTGGGTAGGCTAAGCCGACGGATTTACAGTCCGCTCCCATTGGCCACTCGGGCACACCGCCTGGGATGTGGCCAGGTGCCCCGCTCTCGCGGTGCTGCTCCCTGGCAACGACGTAAACAATACCTGATGCGCGGGGGTGCTTCGCCACCCGGTTGATCGCCTCTGGATCATGGCCGAGATCGCTAGGCTGGCTGGAGCGGTCCGCTGGGCCGTGCCACTGACGGATCTACGTACGAGGAGCCAACTCAAGATGGCCGACTCCAGTTTCGACATCGTCTCGAAGGTCGAGCGGCAGGAGGTCGACAACGCTCTGAACCAGGCGAGCCGCGAGATCTCCCAGCGCTACGACTTCAAAAACGTCGGCGCCTCGATCGAGTGGTCGGGCGAGCGGATCGAGATGCGAGCCAACTCCGAGGAGCGGGTCAAGGCGATCCTCGACGTCTTCCAGTCCAAGCTGGTCAAGCGCGGGATCTCGCTGAAGGCCCTGGACGCGGGCGAGCCGCAGGCGTCGGGCAAGGAGTACAAGATCTTCGCCTCGCTGCAGGAGGGGATCTCGCAGGAGAACGCGAAGAAGGTCGCCAAGATCATCCGCGATGAGGGGCCCAAGGGCGTCAAGGCGCAGGTGCAGGGCGAGGAGCTGCGGGTGACCTCCAAGAGCCGGGATGACCTGCAGGCCGTGATCGCCCTGCTCAAGGGCAAGGACCTGGACTTCGCGGTGCAGTTCGTGAACTACCGGTAGGCAGCACTCGGACCGGTGCGGCAGGGGCGGTGCGGCGTGGCCGTGCCGCCCCTGGTGTTGTCGGCGGGCAGGTCAGCGGTGGCCGAAGGGCTGGTCAGTGGGGACGATGTCGACGCCGAGGGGGGCCAGGGAGATCGGGATGAGCTTGAAGTTGGCCAGGCCCAGCGGGATGCCGATGATCGTGATGCAGAGGGCGATGCCGGTGAGCAGGTGGCCGAGCGCCAGCCACCAG